>CAYYHS010000038.1:0-12175 GCA_964471785.1 uncultured Chitinophagaceae bacterium | reverse complement strand
AGCATTCACCGCAGTCACAGAACTTGTTCATGAATAAGTATTTTGTCAGCTCTTCCTTTTTAAGCCTCGCCGAGGCTATCATAAGTGTCTACGTTGCAACCACACAAGATCTCCGAGCAGGGACTCCGCCGGACACGCCCACTCAAAATGCATTTTCTGTCGGCGAAAAGCTCGTCTTTGATGTGGGGTACGGTTTTATTACCGCGGGAGAGGCGATCATGTCAATCCCGGCAATCGATACCTTCGCTGGTCATCCCTGTTATGCGGTGATGTTCCAGGTAAACTCGACTCCAACGTTCTCATGGTTTTATGAGGTCCGCGACCGGTATCAAACGCACCTCGATGTTGACAGCATCTATCCGTGGCATTTCGAGCAGCATATCAAAGAAGGGCACTATCGCCGCGACTTCACCGCGGACTTCGATCAAATAAATCATATCGTCGTGACGTCGGAAAGTAGATTCCCGATTCCTCCGAGGGTGCACGATATCATGTCTGCGTTCTACTACGCGAGGACGCTCGACTTTTCTCAATTGGATATCGGAGACAGGATTCACCTTCATAATTTCTATAAGGACTCGACATACGAACTCGATGTAGAATTTCGAGGAAGGCAGACTATCAAGGTGGAGGCAGGGACGTTTAAGTGTTTGATCATCGAGCCGTTGGCGAGGGAAGGGGGGCTGTTCAAGAGCGAAGGCAAAGTGCTCTTGTGGCTGTCGGACGACGACAGGAAGATTCCGGTAAAAGTGAGCACGAAGGTACTGATCGGATCGATCAGCGCGGAATTGCGCGAGTACTCGGGAATCAACGGCGAATTGAAAGCGAGGACAAAATAAATGTCACGGTACATCCAGGCCGACCTGTCGAAGATCAAAACGATCTCGATTAAAACGCGGAAGAGCAAGGTGACGCCGAAAGATTTTGCCGTCCCGTTCGACCCCGCAGGCCAGTCGTTCGATCAGTTTGTGCGCTCATTGCCGAATATCCTGGCTGCTGCTCAATTGAAAAATCTTGTGGCCGACATCGTCCGGGCGTCGCGACGCAAGAAACCGGTCATTGTCATGATGGGCGCCCATGTCATTAAAGTGGGCCTGTCGCCGATTCTCATCGATCTGGTTCGACGGAAAGTCATTACGGCCATTGCGATGAATAGCGCGGCTTCCATTCATGACGTCGAGACGGCCTTATGGGGCCAGACGTCCGAGGATGTCGCAGAAAATATCCTCGACGGTAAGTTCGGCATGTCGCGCGAAACGGGGGAGTTCATCAACACGTCGTTGACCATCGGCCACAGTATGACCGATCTGGGCTACGGAGAGACGCTCGGGCGGGCGTTGACCGAAGCTCCCGCAAAAAACAAGAGGGTGAGTATCCTGGCGACCTGTTATGAACTCGGCGTTCCGGTCACTGTGCACGCGGCAATCGGTACTGATATCGTCCATCAGCAGCCGACGATGGACGGAGCTGCGACAGGGGAACTGAGCTTCCGCGACTTCAAGATCTTCGCCCACACTGTCGGAGGCTTGGTGAACGGAGGAGTCGTGCTGAACATCGGCTCGGCAGTGATCATGCCGGAAGTCTTTCTGAAAGCGCTTACCGTTGCGCGAAACCTCGGAAGCAAAGCGAAAGGGTTTACGACTGCCAACTTCGACATGTTCCGCCATTATCGTCCGATGATGAATGTGGTTCTGCGTCCGACGCAGAAAACAGGGACAGGCTACGATTTTGCGGGCCATCACGAAATTATGATTCCGCTTCTCGCGGCGATGATTAAGCAACGTCTCAAGGCTCATGCCTGAACAAACCGAAAATTCTCCGGAGACTGCCGGCCCGGTGACGGATGATAACGCATTGCGGGTGAAACCGCTTGTGTTTGTCGCTCTTTCGCTGATCGGGATTTTCTTTCTCTATCAGGTCGTGGGGGGCGGACTCACGTTGTTGATCTTTGGGCAATCCGTCACGGCCGACAATGTCCAGTGGATGCGCGCGGCGACGATGATTGCGCAGGTTCTTTTTCTTCTTCTGCCGACCTGGTTATTGATCCGATATCAGCATGGAAGTGTGTGGAAGGCAATCCCTTGGCGCGCTCCAAAAGTCTCTGAATTTGTACTGACGGTCGCTGCCGTATTCTGCCTGCAACAGGTGATGGAAGGGTACCTCTTTTTTCAGGACAAGATCCCCCTTCCGCCCTCGATCCAGCCTTTCGTTGACATGGTCCGGAAAATGATCGAAGAGACATATCAACAGCTGGTCTCGGCTCACACGCCGCTCGAGCTTCTCTTTGTTGTGCTGGTTGTTGCCCTGACGCCCGCGATTTGCGAGGAGCTTCTCTTCCGTGGATTGATCCAGAAAAATGTCGCGTTAGGAACGAACAAAAAAACCGGCTATATCGTCACCGGGATAATCTTTGGGCTGTATCATGTCAATCCATTTCTTGTTGTGCCGCTCGTCGCGCTCGGGATTTTGTTCGGCTTCTTCATGTATCGGTCCGAATCCATTCTCGTTCCGATGGCAGCCCACTTTACAAATAACCTCGTTTCGACGCTCGGTGTTTATTTCGATAATCAAACGAAAGACATCGTTGCATTGAAAATGTTCAATTCTCTCTCGGACTATTCATCGGCCTTCGTTCTCTCCTCGACATTCGGATTTGGATTGATGTTTCTCGTGACGATGTATTTCTATCTTCACGTGACATCAAGGCATATCGCGGGGAGTGGGGGGATGAATCGATGAAGTGCAAGAGTTGCAGCGCTTCCAATTCAGACGTCGCACTCTTCTGCCGTTCGTGTGGTGATTCCATCAGCATTAACGAGATCGTAGAATGTGAGAACCACTCAGGTATGACCGCAACGGGGATATGCATTATTTGTGGAAAACCGGTGTGCGACGATTGTTCTCTGTCGCGCGATGGGATGGTGTACTGCGACCATGTGAAGCACTCGCAGTTGTCGGCGACCTTTACCAGGCTTGCCTTTGCAGCGGCCGAATTCGAAGGGGAACTCATCGCGAAAAACCTGGAAGCGCATGGCATCCCCGTCCTCATCTTCTCCGGGAAACTCTACTCGCATTTCTGCCGATTAACGGACGAAGAGCGGATCTCGATCTATGTCGGTGCAGGACGGGCAGACGAAGCACGGCGGCTTCTCAACGAGAGTGAGCTGTCGGAATTTCTTTCCATCGAGAATACCTCTCCATGAACATTCAATTCTCCAATCTGGTATCCCGCGTTCTTATCGCCATCGTTGCTATTCCGGCGATTCTCTTTATTGCCCTCCACGGCGGCGTGCTGTTCTTTCTCTTCGTCAGTTGTGTTTCGCTCCTGGCCCTCAGGGAATTCTACGGGCTCGCAGCGTTGAAGGGAGCTTCACCGCAAAGGATGTTGGGATATGTCGCAGCCCTCGTAATCAATGCGGCATTTTTTCATGAGCAAATTCAGTCATTCGTCGTGCCTCTTTTCTTCGAACGGGGTGTTGCGATCTCCGTCCTTACGAAGCTTCAACTTTTTCTCACACTGCTTTTGATCTTTCTGGTTCTCATACTGTTGGTGGAGCTTTTCCGCAACAAAGGATCGATTTTTCTGAATGCTGGATATACTATTCTCGGGTTTATGTACATCGGCGTGTTTCTAGGTACTTTGACCGGCATTCGCGAACTATTCGGCAATGAATTCCCGTACTGGCTTATTCGGAGCCAGCTCGACGGTTCGCCGGTCTTACCGGACGCATCCATTCATGCGATGACGTACGAATGGGGGGGACTGACGATCATTTCCATTCTTGCGACCATCTGGATGTGCGACACTGCCGCGTACTTCGGCGGATTGGCAATGGGACGTCATAAGTTGTTCGTACGCGTGAGTCCGAACAAAACGTGGGAAGGAGCGCTGTGGGGATTCGTTGCAGCGCTTCTCACGATGTTCGTAGCGCAGAGGCTTGTACTCCCATATCTACAACTTCATCAAGCTCTGATCATCGGGATGGTCATCGGTGTTTTCGGGCAGATCGGCGATCTGGTCGAATCTCTCTTTAAGCGCGATGCCGGTGTGAAGGATTCTTCTTCTATGATCCCCGGTCATGGCGGTGTGCTGGATCGGTTTGATAGTTTGATATTTGTCGCCCCGATTTTGTATCTTTATATAGATTTTGTCGTGCTGTCGTAGGATGTGCGGACGCCGGACCTTCCATGAGTATGCCAACTAAAAAAATCAATATCATAACCCTTGGCTGTGCCAAGAACCAGGTCGATTCCGAGGCTCTCTGGAGCCAGTTGGAAGGGAATAACCTCGAGATAACCTCCAGCCTGGCCGATGCCTCGATTGCCGTGATCAACACGTGCGGATTCATCGACGAAGCAAAGAAACAATCGGTGGAAACGATCCTCGAGACCGTTCGGTTGAAGAACGAAGGAAAACTCGAGAAAGTGATTGTGATGGGATGTCTCTCTGAACGCTATCACAACGACCTCGTCAAAGAGATACCGGAAGTCGACAGATTTTTCGGAACGAACGACGTTCCGCAGATTGTCAATGAGCTTGGGGGTAACTACAAATATGATTTGCTTGGAGAGCGTTCTCTTCTATCTCCCGCCTACTCCGCCTACCTGAAGATCTCCGAGGGATGCGATAATCCCTGTTCGTTCTGTGCCATTCCGATCATGAGAGGGAAGCATCAGTCAAAACCGGTCGAGCAGATTATGGATGAGGTGATGAAGCTCGTCGCCAAAGGCGTGAAAGAACTTGTGGTGATCGGACAAGACACGACGTACTACGGACTTGATCTTTACAAAGAGAGATCGCTCCCTTCATTGCTTCGTTCATTGGCCTCGGTGAAGGAGCTTGAGTGGGTTCGCCTCATGTACGCGTATCCGGCAAAGTTTCCGCTGGAGCTGCTGGAGGTATTTAAAGAGCATTCAAACATTTGCCGGTATCTTGATATCCCCATCCAACACGCTTCGGACAACGTCTTGAAATCAATGCGCCGCGGCATCACAAGGCGTGCAACCGAGTCGCTGATCGGCTCGATAAGAAATTCAGTGCCGGACGTCGCCTTGCGCACCACTCTTATTGTCGGCTATCCAAATGAGACAGAAGGCGACGTCGAAGAACTGGTCGAGTTCATCAAGGCCGTGCGGTTCGATCGGCTCGGCGTCTTTATCTATTCGCGTGAAGATGACACCGGAGCTTATGATCTGGGGGACCCCATTCCGCAAGAAGAGAAGGAGGCGCGCCGCGCAAGGATTATGGATATCCAGAGGGAAATATCCTGCGAGCAAAACGAAGGACGAATCGGAAAACTGACCCGCGCCGTGGTCGAGCGATTTGAGGAAGGGGCCTATGGAGGGCGTACCGAATGGGACGCCCCCGAAATAGACAATGAAATTTTTATCACGCCTTCTCCCGGGCAGCAACTTGAAGTTGGTGAATTCGTGGATGTGCGCATCAACGACGCTGCGGAATTCGACCTCTACGGCGAAGTTGTATAAGCTTCATAATGGCACGATCGCTAGACCATTAGGTAGCGTGTCCCTTTATGCACAGAATCTTCTTCCTTGTCGTTTCTTGTCTTCTTGTGCCCGTGTTCCTCTCCGCGCAAGTTGAGGGTCACAATCAAATGACAGCGAGCGGCACTCCGGCATTCTATGCCGACGCGATGAGTTTCCGATCGCACGATTCTACGTCGCCGCGGATCGACATTTATGTTGAGATCCCCTACGAGATTCTTAAATTCGTTACCGGCGACCGCGGATTTGTCGCCCGGTATGAGATCACGGCCGACATACTGGATGGCGGCGGGGGAGAGCTTTTCGAGAAATCGTGGAACGAAGAGGTGCGAACGCGGACGTTTGAGGAGACACAAGTGCGAAAGCAATACTGCCTCACGCAGCGTTCGATTTCGATGGCGCCAGGCTCCTATACACTTCGGTTGCAGCTGCACGAGATAGAATCTGCGAGGCACTTCATCCGCGAGAAGAAGATCGAGATTCCCGACTATGCCCGTTCACCGTTTTCTATAAGCGATATCATGCTCGTCAACCACGCAACGAGCGAAACGGGCCACGTATCAATAGCGCCAAATGTCAGCGGCAACTTGTACGACCTTCCGCACGGTTTTTTTGTCTTCTTCGAAGCCTATAACACTTCACGGGCAGATTCCATTCAAATTACCTACAGTGTCCTTAATAGAAAAGCTGTCTGCATCTACTCGCAGACCGAGCGGCGTCGTCTCGAGGGGGTCACGTCGCAGATTATCGCACGTATCGACAGCGCCCAGTTTCAACTCGGCGCGTACGACCTTGAGGTCGATGCCCGGACCATTCCCCGCGCGCCAGATACGCCTTCATACACGGCTCAAAAGGACCGCGGATTCGTTATGCGATGGGCCAACGTTCCGCTTACATTGGCGGACCTCGACCTTGCGATACGTCAGGCAAAGTATCTTGCCACCGAACAAGAGTACGACACCATGACCAGCGCTACGACGCTCGAGGAAAAGCAGAAGAGGTTCATTGACTTTTGGCAAAAGAGGAACGCCAGCAAAGATCTTCAGCATAATGACTACATGGAGCAATACTACAGTCGCGTTCAGTATGCCAACGAGCATTTTGCCCACTACATCGAGGGGTGGAGGACTGATATGGGAATGGTGTTTATCCTGCTCGGTCCGCCGAGCAATGTGGATCGCCATCCCTTCGACGAAGACACGAAGCCTTATGAAATCTGGTCCTATTACGATTACAACGCAAGTGTCGTATTCATCGATAACACAGGCTTTGGCGATTATCGGCTCGAAACTCCGATCTGGGATTTGGTGCGGCGCATAAAATGAAGTGCGCTCTGTCCGCCCGAACCAACACCGAGACGTCCGCCATGCGGCAACGATTGTTGAACGGCATCTGTTGCGCGATGTTGTTGTTTTGTCCCTCTATTTTTTCCCAACCGAAGCTCTCCTCAGTCGATATACACGGCAACCGGCATTTCTCGCAACGCGAATTGCTGCAGTCGTTCCCTCTCGCCGTAGGCGGGAACGTCACTCATGAACGCCTGCGCTCATCCGATTCTCTCATGGTAGAGCGATACCGTCTGGACGGATACTTTTTTGCAAGGATCGACTCTCTCGTTCAGCGATTCTCCGGCGACAGCACAACGGTCTCCCTTTCCTATTACCTTGTTGAAGGGGAACAGTCGCTTGTCTCCCAATTCACGATCCGCGGAGCGCATCTGTTTTCTTCCGAAGATATCAGAACCGGATTTGAAACCGCGATCGGGAAACCCCTCGCTCAGGCGACACTCGAAGCAGATATCGATTTTCTTCTCTCCCGATACGAAAACGCCGGGTATCCTCTTGCATCGATTCGAATAGATTCTCTCAAGCTAGATTCTTTTGATGTCTCCAAGTTGACATTCATTGTCGATGTCAAGGAAGGTCCCAGGGTTACCATCAAGGAAATCAACGTTGAAGGGAATACCTCTACCCGGAGCTACGTCGTCGCACGCGAAGCATTTATGCAACAGGACGAACCATACAATCAGAATAAGGTCGATCGTTTTCGCCGGAAGCTTGATCGGCTTGGAATATTTTCGACGGTTGGGGAGCCACAGCTCTATCTTTCGCGAGACTCATCCAGCTCTGATAGCGTCGGAGGAGGATTATCTGTAACCGTCCAGGAAGGATCGACGAACAATTTTGACGGCATCGTCGGCTATGCCCCGCCTGCGACGAACGGCGGGAGCGGCTACTTCACCGGAAACGTTTTCATTTCGATGCGGAACTTGTTCGGAACCGGTAGAAAAGCGGTTGTGCAGTGGCAACGCGAGAATCCCTTTACGCAGCAAATCCAGGCGAACTACCTAGAGCCATGGGTCGCCGGCTATCCGGTGAACCTCGGGGTCGGCATCTTTCAACGAAAACAAGATTCGACGTACATCAAAACACAGTACAATCTTCGGGCCGATTTCAGCCTCACCGATGAATTCTCTCTCGCGGCCACGGTAAACGAAGAATCGGTCGACCCTTCGGCCGACTTGAACTACTTCACAGTTTTCGAAAGCAGCCTCTTTTCAGTGGGGGGCGAAATTCACTATGATACGCGAGACAATATTCGCAGCCCCCGGTCGGGAATTAATTACTCGACGACGTATTCCAGGGGGACGAAGCGAGTAACGGGGCCCGCGCAGTATCTCGATCTGGCTGCCGACCGGAAAAATCTTGTCGAGCAATTTACGATTGACATGGAAAGTTACCTCCCGACATTTACCCGGCAAGTTTTGCTCGTAGGGTTCCATGGGAAGAAAATCTCCTCCAATCAGCTGGAGCAAAGCGATTTGTTCCAAATCGGAGGAATAAACAGCGTGCGCGGGTACCTCGAGAATCAGTTCTACGGTTCGCAAGTCGTCTGGTCTAATTGCGAGTACCGTTTTCTGGTCGGCCGGTACTCAAGTTTGTTCGGGTTCTTTGATGCGGGATATTTCTCTCGCCCCCCCGATCTCCAGCATGAAATTGCATCGCAGGAAAAATTGTTGTATGGTTATGGGATCGGAACAAATCTGGAAACGTCGCTTGGAATTTTCCGGGTAAGTTTCGCTCTTGGCCAGGGGGATGGGTTCAGTTCAGCGAAAATTCATTTTGGATTGGCCAATGACTTCTAAACATTTGGCGAGGAGTAAGAAGAAGTAGGAATTATGAATTAAGAATTAAGAATTAAGAGTAAAGATTAAAGCCTTAGGACCCTGGACCTTGGACTCAGGACCCAGGACCCTCGACTCATGACTCAGATCTCCAAGCTCAAGTTTCCCATCAATGAGACACTATTTCAAACTTCTTCGTCCGTCTAATTTCTTCATCACCGTCGCGTCGGTTTTCGTGTCGTGCCTCCTGGCGGGAGGTACAACCGAGCACTGGGTGGCGATGGTTATTGCATCAATGGCTGCAGGATTGATTGGGAGCGGCGGGATGGTCGTGAACGACATCTTTGATGTCGAGATCGATCGCATCAACAAGCCGTCGCGTCCGCTGCCGAACGGCGTCGTCTCCCTCCGATCTGCGTCTTTCTTCTATGCCGCGCTCACGGCCGTCGGATTATTATTGAATCTTTTTCTCCATCCAGTTGCGCAATGGATAGCGGCTGCTGCATCCGTGCTCATATTTCTCTACAGCTACAAATTGAAAGGGACGCCGCTTCTGGGAAATCTAGTGGTCGGCGGGTTGACGGGTCTGGCATTTTTGTACGGCGGAGCCGCAGTAGGGAATATCGATCGCGCTTTGATACCGGCGCTCTTTGCCTTTCTTATTAATGTCGGCAGAGAGGTCATTAAGGATATGGAAGATGTTGAGGGGGATGCCCGCCATCATGCGATGACCTTCCCGATCCGGTATGGGATGAAACCGTCGGCTGTCGTAGCGACAGTTTTTCTCTTGACCGTGGCAGCATCGACTTTCGTTCCGTTCGTCGATGGTCAATATGGGATTACCTATCTCATCATCGTTGTCCTGGGCGTTGACCTCGTGCTCTCGTTTGTCATCGCTTCCCTCTGGAAGGATATGACGCAGAAAAATCTGAACAGGCTGAGCGCGATTCTGAAGTTTGACATGTTGATCGGATTGGCGGCGATCTATGCGGGCTGAATCTGGCGAAACAAGTAGTCGAGATCCCGCAACCCAGGACAAGATCGATGTGCGGGGAACAAACACGCACATCCACGAACGGGTCTATTGGATGAAGGGGGTTGCGCGGGTCGCCGGAGTTGATGAGGCGGGAAGAGGTCCACTGGCCGGACCGGTTGTCGCAGCAGCAGTGATCTTCGAGCCAGAGGTAAGAATACCGTACGTAAGAGATTCCAAACAGGTTACAGAAAAGAGACGTGAAGAAGCCTTCACAGCGATCATGGAACAAGCGGTTGCCGTCGGGGTCGGCATCGTGAACCACGACGTGATCGACAGGATCAACATCCTCCAGGCCTCGATGCTCGCCATGAACAAAGCGATCGACCAATTGAAGGTTCATCCGCAGCAGCTTCTCGTTGACGGAAACTTTTTTCGACATGAGAAATATCCGGTAGAAAATATCGTTCATGGGGATGCGCTTTCACACTCGATTGCCGCGGCCTCGATCGTCGCGAAAGTGACAAGAGATGCAATCATGCGCCGCTTCGACCTTGCGTATCCCGAGTACGGATTTGCCAGGCACAAAGGGTACGGGACTCCCGAACATATTGCTGCAATCTGCCGGTTCGGTTTTTCCGATATACATCGCCGGACATTTCGTGTCCCAGGATTTGACCCATCCAACTTCCACCAAAAGCCATGACTATGCAAGTACCTTCAACTTCCAATCCGGAACGGCGCAGAGTCGCCTTGATGGGATGTGAGTTGGTTACTCCAACTTCTAACTCCAGCGGTCCCCTCAAACACTACACGGAAATTCTCTCTACGCGAATCGCCCAACATAACGGAGTTATTCTCATCGCAGCCGGCTCTTTCACTTTCGCAGAATTCGAAGAAGCCGCAGATGCCGTCAATTGTGCGATAAGCATACAGGAACAAATTGTGCTCTTTAACAAGCTTCATCTTGACGAAGGGAGTATTGGTACGAAGATCGGCATTCACTTCGGCGAGATCTTCCTGGCAGAAGGAGAATTGAAAGGGAACGGGTTGGATGTGATGAAGGAATTGCTGCCGGAAGTGCCGGAGGGCAAAATCTATCTGACACGCGAAGGGTACGTGAGGGTAAGAGTCCATCTCCATCTAAATTTCGACGCAGTGAAGAGCAAGGATCCTGGCTCACCTGCGAGCGTGAAAGAGTGCTTCTCGGTTGATTGGGAGGCCGTTGCCGGGAATCTCAAGGCGTCCCTCAAACGGCTCGGTGACGATGATTTACAGCGATCGTTGAAGCTTACCTCAAAACTGGGTATCGTGCCATCGAAACGGGCCGCGCCCATCGTGATGATATTTATTCTCCTCTTCATTTTTATATTATTTAAACTACTTAAGTGGTTGTAGGGTTTTTGGGGGATGCCGTCTTACAGAGCAATCGGGAATAGCGGAGAACAGTTTGCTGTATCATTCTTGGAGCAGCAGGGGATGGTTGTGCTCGACCGGAATTTCACCTACAATCATGGCGAGATCGATATTGTGGCCAGGGATGGAAGCGAACTGGTCTTCGTCGAGGTCAAAGTCCGCCGGTCTGCAAAATTCGGGGCGCCTGAGGAGGCTGTTACTCCGGCGAAGCAAGCGCTCCTGCGCCGAACGGCTGAGGGATATGTTCGGGAGAAGAATCTGTACGGGCTCTCCTGTCGATTTGATGTGGTCGCTATCCGGATGGAGCGGGGAGGAAGAAAGGTGGTTCATTACAAGAATGCTTTTTGACATTGACAATGATCGACTGGCAATTTTCAAATTCCTACGAGAATAGTGCCTTAGACATCGGGAACGCAAGACGTCAAACGTCATACCTAAAACTTAGAACTCTCATTCCTTAGGGAAAGTTTACATCCGTTTCCACAATAACTCTTGCTGATACCATGAGTGCATTTCCCTTCTTGCTTGGTGCGATGTGTGTCATGGCGATCATGTATCGCTATTATAGCGCCTTCATCGCCGCAAAGATCATCGCGCTGGACGACAGCCGGGTAACACCCGCGCATGTTTTCGACGACGGAAACAATTATCAGCCGACGAACAAATGGGTCCTCTTCGGCCATCATTTTGCGGCAATCTCAGGCGCCGGACCGTTGATCGGTCCCGTCCTTGCCGCCCAATTCGGTTTCCTTCCGGGCTTTTTATGGCTTCTGATCGGAGTAGTATTAGGGGGAGCTGTGCATGACTTTCTCATCCTCGGACTATCCATCCGCCGCAACGGGAGATCGCTCGCGGAAATAGCCCGGCATGAAGTGAGTCCCCTTTCAGGAGTGATCGCATCGATCGCAATACTCTTTATCGTCGTGATCGCACTCGCCGGGTTGGGGCTTGCAGTGGTGAATGCTCTCCACGACAGTGCATGGGGTACCTTCACGATCGCCATGACAATACCTCTCGCTCTTTTCGTCGGTCTCTACATGTACAAAATACGAAAAGGGAGAATCGCGGAGGCCAGCGTCATCGGAGTAGTCGGCGTCATTGCCTCCGTTTTCATCGGAAGCTACATCCCCGGGTCATGGTTGGCTCCGTATTTTACA
>CAYYHS010000037.1:0-12340 GCA_964471785.1 uncultured Chitinophagaceae bacterium | reverse complement strand
GGAACGACAGACAGAGAACAGAAACGGTGGTAATGTATTAAAGATTCGGGATAATCTCAACTTCCAAACAGGCAGATAGGTGCTAGGCGACATATGTTCTTAAGTCGATAGATACTTCCTTGTCCTCAATATAGTCTTCCACGTAGCGCTCGTATTGAGAAGGGGACTTGAAGAAAGCATCGCGTAGTTCAAAATCGGCCAGCAGCCTTGTTCTTATGCCAACCCATTCACAATAATCTGAGAACATCCAGTCTTTCAGGTGGCTCACCACACGCAAGGCGATCGGGTTCCGGTGTACATATCGTACGAGCCGGAGACAATACTCCCGACTATCGACATGTTTGCTCTTGCATTGTCCTTGGAAAAGGGTGCCGGAATGTCCGTAGCGTTTGTTCATAGCTTGGGTATACGCGTTAAAGGACGTCCTTAGAAAGCCGCCGATGTCGCCGTGATCGTTTTGTCTAATCACCAAATGGTAGTGATTTGGCATTAAGCAATATGCGACCACGG
Source organism: uncultured Chitinophagaceae bacterium (assembly GCA_964471785.1). GTDB lineage: Bacteria > Bacteroidota > Ignavibacteria > UBA10030 > UBA8401 > JAGVPT01. The sequence continues at coordinate 11,830 of CAYYHS010000037.1, read as the reverse complement.
CCACCTCGTACCGATGAAGGTATTTTCTGAAAAGTGAAACAAGGTGGTGGTAGTTTGCGGGCTCGTAAAAAATAGCCTTCCTATGCGCCCCTCGATTGTAGATATGGTAATAGTGACCGTCTAGGTATTTCACCGTGCCCCCCCAATTGACGTGTAACCTTGTCAAGGTTTATAACCTTGACAAGGTTATCGGTAACTTAATTCGCCAGCACGACACTTTCGGTGATAAATTTCCTCACCGAGATGATGCTGCCGAGGAATCCGAGCAAGGTGCCGGCAGCAAGAACCACGATGTAAAAAGCCGGTTCAACATACACGATGGGCGCCAGATCCCCCCCGAATAGTTTTGATGCGTAGTCGACAACTAGATAGATAACTCCCGACGAGAAAAGGCCCCCCAAGACTCCCTGAATGACCCCTTCTACCAAAAACGGGAGACGAATGAACATCCTCGTGGCACCCACGAGCTTCATTGTCATGATAATTTTCCGCTTGGCGTAAATGGCCAGCCGGATCGTATTGGAGACAAGAAAAATAGCCGTAATGAGAAGTGCAATTCCGGCGCCAAGGCTCCCCATGGCAAACAACTGCGCCCGGCGGTCCAGCAACTCGAGCAAGGTTTTTCGATAGATGATTTCATCTATTCCCCCGATCTGCTTTAATTGTGCATAGACCACTCTGGCGCTGTCGGAGTTCTTGTACTCCTGTTCCAGGTAGATCTTGAAAGATGGGGGGAGGGGATTGAAGTCGAGGATGTTGTGGATATCCTCTCCGTACTGCTCTTTGAAGATTTTCGCCGCTTGATCTTTGGAGATGTATTTCACTTGCTTGATGCCCGGAATCGCCAGGATCTTTTTCTCGACAATCGGCGACGTCTCTTCAGTGACTGGCTCTTCAAGAAAGGCCTCCATTTCGACGCGGTCGCGGAACGATTCGACAATCTGATTCGTATTGCGGAATACGATCGTGAATAGGCCGAGTAAAATTAACGAGATCGTAATTGTGAAAATAGAGATGACCATCGACAATCGAGCGCGTTTAAAACCCGATATACCTTCTTTAAGAATATATAAAATATTCATTGCAGAGTCGTAATCCTTTGGCTAATCAGCGTAAGCTTGGTTCATAGAAAGATCTCGCACCCATTCTAAGGTTCAACAATCACGCCTGTTTCGTACGATCCGAGAATCTTGTAGCTTGAAGTAAGTTCCTGCAGGTGTTTCAATGCGTTGAGACAATCACTTTTCTTCGCGTCACCTTCGATATCGACGTAGAAGAGATATTCCCACGGTGTCCCCACTAAAGGCCGCGATTCTATTTTCAATAGATTGATATTGCGAAGTGCAAATACGGAAAGGCATTTGAACAGTGCACCGGGAATGTTCTTCGTTGCGAAGATCAACGAAGTCTTTGGGTTATTTCTGGGCCGCAATTGCTTCCGTGCGACAACAAGGAACCTCGTATAATTCCGATGATCGTTTTCGATCCCTGCCCGGAGGATCACTAATCCGTAGTCCGATGCCGCCTGAGAACTGGCAATTGCGGCTGCGTCTACGCGGCGCTCCGCTGCAATCATTTTCGCTGCGCCCGCGGTATCATAGAAGGGATTCACTGATACGCCTTTGAGCGTGTGGAGGAACTTTTCGCACTGGCCGAGGGCCTGCGGATGCGAATAAACAGCGCGGACGTTGTTCAGCTTCGTTCCCGGGAGCGTGAGCAGATTCATCTTGATCCGGAGTTTTACCTCGCCGACGATGAAGAGATTATATTTCCAGAGCAGGTCATAGTTCTGGTGAACGCTTCCGTGCAGCGAATTCTCGATCGGGACCATCGCATACGCCGAACGTTTCTTAAGGACATCCTCAAAAATATCCCGAAACGATTCTCGCGCGATTGCCTTGCAGCCCCGGCCGAAGTAGGATTTTGCGGCCTGCTCGCTGAATGCCCCAGGTTCTCCCTGGTACGATACGTTAATTTTCATGGGATATAATTATGAGTCACTTCAAGCCGGTGCCAATTCACAAAATATTGCTAAAGAAAACCGCAAAGACACGAAGATCGCAAGGATGAGAATAGGTTTTCTGTTTCTTTCCCATCGTGGCAGTTTCTCTTCACGTGCTTGGAGCCTTGGCGGTTCTTCTTTCATCCAACGTGGGTTTTTCAGCACCCAGCTAGTAATTCGACTGATCGTCCCACCGTCCGATGCGCCAGTTATCTTTCGACGTTGGGCGCTCAAGTGTGAGGCTGGCATAGCCGTCAATGCGCACGATGTCTGTCGGGCTGAACGTCACCGTAAGATTGAAATTCCTCGTCACATTGACTTTCACATCTGTCGTGTCGCCGCTGATGGGAATCGTATTGTTCCACACAAGGTCCAGGCTCTGGGCGTTCTGGAAGAGTCCGTTCGTCGAGCGCATGTCGTCATCGCGTCCCCAAAAGACATCAACCCCCACGTCATAGTCCCGGTAAACAAAAATGAAATCGGGCGCGAGCACCTGGCCGTAGATGGTCGTATCCTTGAAGAGATACGCCTGTTTGAAATTCTGAAATACTCCGTCTACGGTTCGCTGGTCGCCGAGTATAGAGCCGCCTGTCTGGTTGGAATTGTCAAGCGCCGGCGCAAAAGGATTAAGACAGCCGCACACCGCGATCGAACAGATCATCACGATAGCCTGTGATCTCATTGACTGAATTGTCCCTTCAGATCGCTCCAGCCCGATGTATCCGGATTCTGAGTTGAAGGAAAATCCTCCCACCGATAGATTGTCCAAATGCCCGTATTCTTGTTCGGAATCATATAGAGGCGTGTGTGACCAATATACGTATTCGGAGCAATGAACACTGTGTAGTTGGCCTCGTAGAGCGACGAATCCGAATGATATTGCGTGGAAATTGGCTGAGTAAAATTTACGACCGGCGCAAATGCAGCGCTGACGCTCGATACGGCTTTTCGAAAATAGTTCATCTCCGCGTCAACTGTCCAGTGAGAGAAGAATCCTGCATATGTAGCGGCTGCCTTCTGGGTGGGGACGAAAACGTATTGCCTGCCCACCGACGATGTGTCGGCGAAAATTTTCGCGTAGTCGCTGACGTTTTTATTCCCGAACGAAGCTATGAGATTGGCGACGACAGTTTCCGGCGAGAATGCAGGGGGATTTGCTGCGTTTCCCGTATCCGGAGACGCGGGATCCCGCGTCTTCAACAAACCGCATGCGCAGAAGACGAGCGCCAGAACCATGCACGGTATTGCCGAATTCTTAAATCGCAATCCGACCCTCCAATGCGCGCGACAAGGTGGCCTCGTCGGCAAATTCCAGATCGCCTCCTATCGGCAGTCCCCGGGCGATACGGGTGACGTTCACCTTCAAAGGTTTCAAGAGCCTGGAGAGATAGATCGTTGTCGTTTCACCTTCAACGTTCGGATTCATAGCGAGGATGATTTCCTCGATCTCGTCGTTGATCCGGGAAAGGAGTTCCTTCACCTTCAAATCTTCCGGCCCGATGTTGTCGAGGGGGGAGAGCGCGCCGCCGAGAACGTGGTACAACCCGTTGAACTCATTCGTCTTTTCGATCGCCATGACGTCGTTTGGCTCCTCCACAACACAGATCACCCGCCGGTTCCTCTTAGGGCTCGCACAGATGAAACAAGGATCGCTCTCAGTAATGTTGCTGCAGATCGAACAATACCGGACCCGGTCCTTGATATTCACCAGCGCCTGAGCAAAGCCGGCCACTTTTTCCCGAGGCATCTTCAGGATGTAGAGGGCAAGCCTCTGCGCAGTCTTTTTCCCTATGCCCGGAAGCTGGGCAAACTCTTCGACGAGCTGCTCGACAGATTCAGAAGTGTAGCGCATCAGAAGCCGGGAAGATTGAGTCCTGGGATGTTCGGCAGAATGCCGCTGGTTACTTTGGACATTTCGGATTGTGCAAGTTTGTTCGAGTCCTCGAGAGCTTTGTTGACTGCCGCCACAATAAGATCCTCGAGCATTTCGCTCTCCTGCGGATTGATGACTTCTTTCTCGAGGGCAATCTTCAGGATTTGTTGCCTGCCGTTCGCAGTCACCTTCACCATCCCGCCTCCCGATTCGGCGACGACGCTTTTCTGCTCCAGCTCTTCCTGCACCTTCGCCATTTTCTCCTGCATCTGTTGAACCTGCTTCAGCATACCCTGCATATTGCCCCCCAAACCCGGAATACCTTTCATTGCGCTCCTTCTCTGTTAGTGTCTACAATCCCGTGATTGTTGCAGCGCCAAATCCTCAACCGAACATCTCTTGTTCAACTTCCTGAAAAATGATATGGCCGATGGTGATGTGTCCCTCCTGGATGCGCTGTGTATCGCCTGAAGGGACGATAATGGCGAGGTCGGCGAGATTCTTTGCCTTGCCGCCGTCTTTGCCGAGGAATGCGATCGTAGCCATTTTCATCTCTCTCGCCTTGACGAATGCATTGTTCACGCTTTCCGAGTTGCCGCTGGTGCTGATTCCAATGAGGACGTCTCCCTCGTTGCCGAGTGCTTCAACGGACCGTGCAAAGACTGCATCGTAACCAAAATCATTCGAACCGGCCGTTAACGTTGAGGTGTCGGTCGTGAGGGCGATCGCCGGCAAGCCCGGGCGTTTGATGTTCGGGGCCAGCCGCACCACAAATTCCGCTGCAAGGTGTTGGGCATCGGCAGCGCTTCCGCCGTTTCCGCAGAGAAGAATTTTCTTCTTCCGGTTGAATGCGTTGACGAGCATGTCGATTGCCTTCGAAATATCGGCGCTGCATTGTTCGGCGATCTTCAATTTCAAATCAGCACTCGCTTTCAACGAATCCTGGATGAAACTCTGACGGTAGACAAGGGTGAGGGGAAGATGTGCCATAGGGGTTCTTTCCTTGAGCCTCGGCTCAACTGCGATTATCGAGCGTGAATCGCCGATGCAAATTCTTTAATGAGATCTTTCGACCCGTTCTTCTCCAGGACATTTCCGGTGACGACAAATTTTGCCCCCGCCTTCACCTTTTTGTGCGCGTCTTCCGCAGTCGTGATTCCCCCACCGACGATAAGAGGCACTGAACAGTTTTTCGCGACCGCCCCAATCATCTCTTCCGGAACTGATTGTTCTGCGCCGCTCCCTGCTTCGAGATAAAGCAACTTGAACCCGATGTACTCTGCGGCAAGTGCGTGGGCGACGGCGATCTCGGGCTTATTGCGCGGAAGCGGTCTTGTGTTGCTCATGAATTCAGCCGAGGTTGTCCTGCCCGACTCCACGAGCATATAGGCCGTCGAGATCGCTTCCAGTTTCATTTTTTTGATGATCGGTGCCGCCATGACCTGGCTTCCGATGATATGCTCGGCATTCCGTCCGCTCAGAAGCGACAGATAGAGTATTGCATCGGCCTCTTTTGAGACCTGTTGAACGCTGCCGGGGAAGATCACGACCGGGACGTCTGTATGTTGTTTGATTGTCCTGATCGACTCCTCAAAAGTGTCAGCGAGGACGAGGCTGCCGCCGACGAGGAATCCATCGACCCCGGCCGCGGTTGCTTGCTCGACAAATTTTGAAAAACTGCCCCGGTCAATTTTGTCCGGGTCGACGAGGACGAGGTATGCCGCACCTTTATTCGCCGCGGCCGAGAGAAGAGTCTGATAAATAGACATCGTAGGTTTTTCAGTTAATTCAGATAAATGAACATAAATCCCTGCTTCAGATCCACCGCTCTTAGTTTTTTCACTTTTAACGTTAAACGTTCCCCATCATTCCTTTTACGACTTCCCCCACACTCCCGAGCGCCTCGTCCAGCTTTGAAACATCTTTCCCTCCCGCCGTTGCGAGATGCGGTTTGCCTCCTCCACCTCCACCCACTATTTTTGCAAGCGCTCCGACAATTTTCCCAGCCTGGATATTTCTTGTCTTGATCAGGTCGTCGCTCACGACGCACACGAACGCCACTTTGTCGTCGATTACCGACGCGAGCACGCCCACACCGCTGCCGATCTTCGACCGGAGCGTATCGCCAATCGACTTTAATGCTTCCATGTCGGTTGCGCTCACCTTCGACGCGACAATTTTGAAACCGTTGAGAGCGATTCCCTTGAGAACAAGCGCATCGATATCGGACGCTGCCGATTTGAGGTTGTACTTTGCCAGCTCCTTCTCAAATGCTTTCTTCTTTTCTGCAAGCATCAAAAGGTAATCTTCTAACGCGCGGAATCGCCGATGAAGGCCGTCGAAGTCTCGGGAGAGTTTCGTCGGTTCGATAGACGTCGGCAGGTCCGGTATTTGTTCCAGCTTCCGCAGTTCGGTGTCGAGATTGAGCGTCTCTTCTTTGGACAATGGAGATGAGCCGCTGCTTAACTTCGCGATGTCTTTCTGGAGTGATTGAATTTCGTCGATGAGCTTGTATCCGTGTTCAATGCGTTCTTTGTACGTTGAATTCTGAATCTTCAGATACTCTACGGCATAATCGGAGGTGATTGCTTCGATACGTCTCACGCCGCTCGCACTGCTCGACTCCGATCGGAATTTGAAAAATCCGATCTCGCCGGTGGTCTTGACGTGCGTGCCGCCGCAAAACTCTTTGCTGAAATCGCCGAATTGAACCACATTCACCTTGTCGCCATACTTGTCGCCGAAAAACATCAACGCTCCCATCTTCTGCGCTTGCTCGAATGGAATGTTTCGGTGATGCTGGAGATGAATATTCTCGGCGATTTTTTCATTGACGATATTCTCAATCTCGGCAAGCTCCGGTTCGGTTACTTTCGCGAAATGGGCGAAGTCAAATCGGAGGTAGTTCGGAGCCACAAGCGAGCCTGCCTGGTGCACATGTGTCCCCAGCACCTTTCGCAGAGCTGCATGGACTAGATGCGTTGCCGTGTGGTTTCGCATGATCGAGAGACGACGGGGCACATCGACAGCCGCAATTGCTTTTAATTGCCGAGCGGGCCAGTCAAATGGCTTTTCTAAAATATGGATATTAACCTTTCCCGATCTTTGAGTGTCGACAACTTTTAGCTGGTGACCCTGGATGTTCAGTACTCCCTTGTCTCCCAACTGCCCACCGGATTCGCCATAGAATGGGGTGTTGAGGGCAAGGACAAGATTGTCGACCGCACTGTGGATCAGGACCTCTTCCTCAAATGTATCATACCCATCGAACCGGAAATCATCCTCGATCGCTTCCACGCCCAAATCTTTGGCCCGTTCTTTGCTTTTCGAAATAAATACTTCCGAGCCAGTCTCTTCACGGGATTCGCGGGAACGTTCCCGTTGCCGGTCCATTAGTGATGCGACCGTCGGCTCGTCGACTTCCACACCCCGTTCTTTTGCAAGAAGGAGTGTTAAATCGAGTGGAAATCCAAAAGTGTCGTACAGTTTAAACGCATCTTCACCACTTATAACTTTTACCTTAGAACTAGCCGCTCTCTTCGCTGCTTCTTCAAATATCTCCAACCCCCGGTCAAGCGTCTGATTGAATCCCTCTTCCTCTCCTTTGATGACACGCTCGACGTGCTGCTGATGCTCTTTAATTTCCGGAAAGACGTGAGACATGGTCACAACAAGAGTATCGACCAACTTGTAGAGAAATGGTTCATGCAGTCCAAGATTCCTTCCGAAACGTGCCGCGCGCCGGAGAATTCTGCGCAGCACATACCCGCGCCCTTCGTTGGACGGTAGTGCTCCATCGGCGATGGCGAAGGTCAGCGCACGGATATGATCGGAGATCACTCTCATGGCAACGTCGGACTCGCCTCCCGAGCCGTACGGTTTTCCCGAAATTTCGGAGATTTTTTTGATGAGAGGTGCAAAGACATCGGAATCATAGTTCGAAGAAGGACGCTTGAAATTGCTCTTCATCGCTTCCATCACAGCGCAGACACGCTCGAACCCCATGCCGGTGTCGACATGTTTCATCGGAAGATCTTCGAGTTCGCCGTTCGCCTTGCGATTGTTCTGGATGAAGACAAGATTCCAGATTTCGATCACTTGCGGAGTTCCCGCGTTCACGAGCGCTGCAGTCGCGTTGCCTTCAGCCGTCAGGTCCATATGGATCTCTGAGCAGGGACCGCAGGGCCCGGTCTCGCCCATCTCCCAGAAATTCTCTTTCTCGCCGAAACGGAGGATGTGCGACGGGTCGATATCGGTTTCGCTTTTCCACAACTGGAATGCCTCGTCGTCGGTCTTGTAGACGGTCGCCCACATTCGTTCCTTCGGGAGTTTCCATACGCCGGTGAGCAATTCCCACGCCCAGGCGATTGCTTCTTTCTTGTAATAATCGCCGAAAGACCAATTGCCCAGCATCTCGAAAAATGTATGGTGGTAGGTGTCGCGCCCTACTTCTTCGAGATCGTTGTGTTTTCCACTGACGCGGATACATTTTTGTGTATCAGCGACGCGGGTATAGTCTCGCTTGCCGGTGCCGAGGAACACTTCCTTAAACTGGTTCATCCCGGCGTTTGTGAAGAGGAGCGTAGGGTCGCCGTGCGGTATGACAGGAGCGCTCGCAATAATTCGATGCTGCCTGGAGGCAAAAAAATCGAGGAACGATTGTCGGATTTCCCGTGATGTCATCAACGGCTACAGCTTCTTTTCAATTGAGGCATTGATCTTATCGAGCAGCTCCTGTGTCTCTTTGAAATCTTGTTTCTCTTTCTTTCCGGCTTCGATGGCGGTTTCGGCATACTGCTTCGCCTTCTTCAGATCTCCGCTTTTATAGAGAAGTGCGGCATACGTATCGAGGAGCATGTAACTTGGGCTTTGGACCACTGCATCGCCCATCCACGCCGTTGCCCGGCCCACAATTTCTTTGTCTGTGCACTGTTCGTAGATCGTCCAGCTATAGCTGTTTATCACGTTCGGGTCTGGTTTATTGTTGGAGGCCCTCGCGCTGTCAATCAGGTCTGCAAATGCTCTCCAGCGTTGGGTGCCGCGGTAAAACCTGAGTCTGTAATTGAACCGCATTTCTGCAGCCGGCTCACTGATGTACTTTTCGGAGGAGGCAATCACATTGTCGAGCATCGGTTCGCTATTCGATTTGATTGCATCGTTGAGGTCCGAGGCAAGGAAGGAGCTTGCCGTGCTCTCCAGGTCGTTTGAGCCGTATAAGCTCTTGAGTTTGTCGTAGTTCTTGAATATGAAATCCTTATACGGCGCCGTCAGCAGGGAACTAAACCGGAACATAACGGACCATGCAACCTCTGCGGAGAGATCTTTTTGTCCCTCGAGGAACGATATCACGGTCGAGCTATCCGGCCGTTTTCGTATTTCCTTCTTCCGGAACGATTGCGCGTAGAATTCCGGGAAACCGGGATCAAGTGAGGCTGATATTCCGGCTAGGTGATCTTGTTTTGTCGGATCGAGCGCAGTGGCAAGTTTCTCAAGGAAGTCTTTGGAGTTCATATACCCGAGAATGCGATAGACCAGCTTTCCGTCCGGAGTGAAAATCAGGAATGTCGGGAACCCGTTTACACGGTACTTTGCAGACATTTTTGCACCGAAACCGGTTTCCATCTCGTACTGCACCGGAATGAATTTATCGTTCATGAAATTCGCGACAACCGGGTCGGAAAACGTTTCGCGGTCCATCACCTTGCACCAGCTGCACCAATCTGTATAGGCATCGATGATGATTAGCTTATGATCTTTTGCGGCAATGGACTTTACGTCTTCCCACGAAGTTGTGGTATCGCGGAAATGGATTAGTTCGCTCGCTGCTGCAACACCTGATAAACATCCGATCGAGATTAAAGCAGTGATGATCGCTCGCCTCATTGATTCCTCCAATAATTACATTTCAATCTGGGTCATTAATTCAATCTCTTCGAGCACTCGCGTTATTTCGAGACACCGGCTTAGCTCGCCGGTATAGACGCACGACCTGCCGGTGTTATGAACTTCCCATGTGAGGGCCTCTGCTTTGGCCCGGTTACACTTCAGGGCTTTGATGAGTTGATTGATCACTTCATCAAAAGTGTGCACCTCGTCGTTGAACAGGATTGCCCGTGTAGGCTCCTTGATCTTCGTCTCGTCGATGACCTCATCCAGAACTTCAGATTCAGTCCGCGGTAACTCGCTCATTGTATTTCATCTTTCGATCAAGAAACTATAAAAAATAGCGAAAAAACCGATGCCGTGCAAGGCAGCGTCTTCCGGAGGTCAATAAGGGCTTGCCAATTGGCACTATTCTGTATACAATGTCATAGATTAACTAAGAAAGACAAACCGTGTCAGACGTTCTTTTGATACATCCTACAGAACATGGAAAATCCTTTGGCAGCATGCCGCCATTAGGAATGGCGTCGATGATGTCGTTTCTCCAATCAAAGAACATCTCTACAACGTTTGTTGATCTTCAGATTAATGACGTCGGCGTCGAGCAGCTTCTGCACCAGCATAAGCCGCAAATGGTCGGCATCGGAGGGACGTCTCATACCAGATTTGAAAGCCATTCCATTGCACGGCAAGTGAAAAGATATGATTCAGCGATTAAAGTCATCTACGGTGGTCCGCATGCATCCTTTACTGCGGAAAACACGCTGAAATGCATTCCCGAAATAGACTATATCGTTCGCGGAGAGGGAGAAAGTACAATATTTTTGCTTGGCGTCCAGCTCTTATCGCGCAAACCGGGGATTGAGAACATTCGAGGTATCAGTTATCGGCATAACAATGAGATTGTGCATCATCAAGAAGCTGAACGTATAAGGAATTTGGATCTATTGCCGTTTCCGTATCGTGACCCTGACGCAATCCATAAGTACGGTCTATTTCTCGATTTTCTAAATATTCCAGCGGCTTCGATCATAAGCTCGCGTGGTTGCCCCATCAACTGCTCATTTTGCTCTGCAAGTGCAATGTTTGGTACCCAGCTCACATTGCGATCAGCAAAGAATGTAGTAGACGAAATAGAAATCCTTCTTCGCGAACATGGTTATCAAGGGATAAAATTTTTTGACAGCACGCTAACGCTCCACAAAGATCATGTGGAAGCGATCTGCGCAGAAATCCGGAAACGAAAGCTTGTATTTCCATGGGAGTGTGAAATTCGTGTTAATGGAGTGTCGTTTGACTTATTGAAGACCATGAGAGACGCTGGATGTTATTATGTCGATTTCGGAATTGAGTCTGCAAGCCCAAGAGTCCTGAAAGATATGCATAAGGGAATTACGCTTGAGCAGGCAGAGCGCGTCCTTCGCTGGACGAAGGAAATTGGATTGCGCACCAAGGTATTCTTTACTTTCGGTCACATTGGAGAAGCGTTGGAAGATGCACTAAAGACTGTAGAATTCATGGATCGAAATGTGAAATATATCGATCTCGCTGTGACTGGCTTAGGAGTCCGCATCTACCCGGGCACCGAAGTTGAACAATTGGCGCTCGCTCAAAATCTTCTTCCAACAAATTTCTCATGGGACCAACCGTATCTGAATCAGAATATTGAAGCGCTTGGGAACGATCCTCGAATTCCAATAGTAGTGCAGCCGCAATTTGGTTGGAAAGAATTTCGCGTGTTGGAATTCCGGCTTGCCTGGTTCTGGATCAAACACCCTCATGCGGCATGGAGCGTTCTAAGGGGGCAAATACGGCTCGGGCGAATTCGCGTGTGGGCAAAGTTAGTCTATCGGTTTGCTGCGAATCTTTTCTCTCATTAAGCACGGCCGATTCACAGATAAGATTTTGGATGCTCTATCCGGTTGTGCCTGGCTCTCTCTCTGTAGCCGTACTGTTGTTGTCATGTCGAATTCTCCGGCACTGACGTAGTATGGACGCATGATGTCATGCCCGCAAATGCGGGCATCCGTTCTGGCGCTCGTGCCGTTTCTCAAAAATATTCTTGTATTGTT
>CAYYHS010000036.1:9836-12499 GCA_964471785.1 uncultured Chitinophagaceae bacterium | reverse complement strand
ATAGTCGAGTATCCAAAGAACAGCCTAGAGCTCGATATGGTGGAACTCCTCCAGAAAAAATAGACGGCTTACGGCGTGTCTTTCGCTCCCTCCAAAATCCATTGTTTCAAACCTGTAATCTGATTCTGCGTTAGCGGTTTCGCCGGCGGCATCGGCGTCGAGCCTGGTCGAGCTTCAATACTCCATACCAACCTGCTCTTGGTTGTGTCATACGGGATGATAACCTGCAGGTCCTCGCGCCAACCTCCATAATTCGTCAGATAGAGATTCCTGTTTTGCGATGTCGCCTGGTCATGACATCCAGCCAGCGCGCACCCGACGTTGAACAAAAGCTGTACCTGTTTCTCATAGCTGATCCCGCTTGCCGGAAAGACAATCTGGCTCGGGTTCGAGACAGGATTTGAGCTGTTCTTGCACGAGGAAATGGCAAATAGCGCAATTGCACTAACTGCGAACAAGCACTTACGCTCTAAGGTTGACAGCTTCATGGAGACAATGGAAAATGTTGAATACAATATACGGTGATTGCGAATATCGTTCAATGGGCACGATGAAGTTTTTGACAGAAGAAAGGATGTTTGGTTTATCGCATCATCGAAGTGAGGGGGAGGTGAACGGGTGAAAGTTTTCCTTTCAGCCGCGGCACTGTTGCTGACTCTCTGTTACGCTCAGGAAGCACGGTGCCAGCTCTTTGACGAGGCCGAACCTTCACTGGGGGATTATCGTTCGGCTGGTCTCAGCGGCTCATTGCAATCATTTCGGCCACGCGCAGGAAATTCAGAAGCCGACTCGGGAAAAATTCGTTTCGGAACCCCATTATGGCTTGCGGAGTACCGGCAACTGGGATTTCGAATAGCGCTGGGGTTCTCGTCGTACAAATTCAACAACGACACGCGCAGCGAGTTCACCATCGCCGCCGAATCATCGACGGATATTCCGCTCGGGGGCGGCCCGGAGCGGGGGAATTTCTTTCTCCCAATCGTTTTCTCCACCAACTATGTTCAGGCGACAGGCATCACGAACTCATCAAAAGATTTCAATATCGCGGATATCGGGATCGGCACCGGCATTCAGTTTCGACAATTTTCAGAGAATTTCGGAGTTCAATTCACCGGCGTGGGAATTATCTATTACAGCAGTGCCGGTTTTTCTTTGGAAAGCGGTTCATCGACCGCCGCTGTTGCCGAGCTGCAATTTCTTTTTAGAGACTTGATCGGTGATGGAATGACGGCGGGGTATCGTTTTGAAATCGAACGGTGGTCGATGTCGGAAGAATCGTTGAACTATACGAGATTATTCCACGGCCCGTTCATTGGAATTTTCTTCTGATTTCATTATATTTGTCTAAGCGATGGGAGCATTGCTGAAGTAGCTCAGCGGTAGAGCAGCGGTTTCGTAAACCGCAGGTCGTGGGTTCAAATCCCACCTTCAGCTCAAGAGTATGGATTCTGCGCCGAAGGCGCATCCGTCTTTGGCGGAAAATCCCACCTTCAGCTCTTAGTTTACGATAGATTTAGAATGATCCGTCCTTTTGAGCGTGATAAAGGGGACGGATTTTTTGTGAAAGAATATCCCTATGCTTGACGTGGTAATCATCGGTGCAGGGCCTGCGGGGCTCTCTGCGGCAATCGAGGCCCATAAAGCCGGATTGACCTACGTAGTAATTGAAAAGGGGGCTATTGTGCAGAGCGTTCAAAAATTCCCGACGGCGATGTCCTTTTTTTCTACTCCAGAATTGCTCGAAATAGGCGGAATTCCGTTCCCTTCAGAGTCGATGCGGCCGACGCGAATTGATGGTCTCGAATACTATAGAAAAGTCACGGAGTATTTTGAGCTTCATCTTAATCTTTTCGAGAGAGTTGCCTCTGTTACGAAGACCGCCGATCGCTTCGAGATCAAGACAGTTCGCGCAACGTATGAAGCCCGGAATCTTATAGTGGCGACCGGCTATTTTGACAACCCAAATCTCCTTAATGTTCCCGGTGAGGACTTGTCGAAAGTGTCGCACTATTACACTGAGCCATTTTTATACTATCGCCAGAAAGTAGCGGTCATCGGCGGGAAAAACTCAGCGGCAATCGCAGCGCTGGAGCTTTACCGACACGGCGCATTCGTGACACTGATCCACAGAAAAGAGAAAATGAGCGATGGAATCAAATATTGGATACTCCCCGATCTGGAAAACAGGATTAAAGAAGGTGCTATCGTCGCCCATTTCTCCACGGAGGTCACAGAGATTGCAGCCGTTTCGATCTCGGTGAAAAATCGCGAGGGGAACACATTCTTAATTCCCAACGATTTTGTTTTCGCCCTCATTGGATACCATCCGGATGTTGCATTTCTGAAATCAATCGGAGTTCAAACAGACCCAGAGTCAATGGCGCCGATGCACGATCCGGCAACTATGGAAACAAACGTCTCGGGCCTCTATATCGCCGGGTCGATCGCTGCGGGCCGTAACAACAATAAGATATTCATCGAGAACGGCCGGTTGCATGGCAAGGCAATAATCCCCTCAATTCTTGGACGACGCTGACGCGTCGTTTTGAGCTTGGCGTTCATTGAGTCGATACGGATTCCGATTTTATACGTTGATTATTCTCTCAAATTTTGGTAAATTTTACTATCGTCTTGTTATTTTCCCATAACGCTTTTGAAAGGCC
>CAYYHS010000036.1:0-9826 GCA_964471785.1 uncultured Chitinophagaceae bacterium | reverse complement strand
CAAATTCTCAACGCCCTGGTCATTCCAAGGACAAATGTTGAAGGCCAGCAGGAGGATCTCGTTGTCGAAGTGCAGCAGCATCTGGGCGAAAATCGTGTCCGCACCGTCGCGATGGATTCGACCGACGGCCTGGTTCGAGGCATGAAAGCGGTCGACACCGGCGAGCCTATCAAGGTTCCGGTAGGTCCAAAAGTTCTCGGCCGGTTGATCAACATTATCGGCAAACCGATAGACGCGTTGGGACCGATCGAGGCAAAAGCGTATCTTCCGATTCATCGTCCTGCTCCGGATTTTAACGAACTGCGGACGCAGAAGGAAATGTTCGAGACGGGTATCAAGGTTATCGATTTGCTTGAGCCGTACACAAAAGGGGGAAAGACAGGCCTCTTCGGCGGAGCCGGAGTCGGTAAGACGGTGTTAATCACCGAACTGATTCACAACATCGCAAAAGAGCATGGCGGGTATTCGGTTTTTGCTGGAGTGGGAGAGCGGACAAGAGAAGGAAATGATTTGTGGCGGGAAATGAGAGAGTCAGGGGTTCTCGAAAAGACCGCACTAATTTTCGGGCAAATGAACGAGCCTCCGGGCGCCAGGCTGCGCGTCGGGTTGACGGCGCTGACGACGGCAGAGTATTTCCGCGATGTTGAGGGAAAAGATGTTTTGCTCTTTATCGATAACATCTTCCGGTTTACTCAGGCAGGGTCAGAAGTTTCCGCCCTTTTGGGCCGTATGCCGTCGGCCGTGGGGTACCAACCGACTCTAGCGACAGAAATGGGCGCCTTGCAGGAACGAATCACATCGACGAACAAAGGATCAATTACTTCCGTACAGGCGATCTATGTCCCCGCTGACGATCTTACGGATCCGGCGCCAGCGACCACGTTTTCGCATCTGGACGCCACCACGGTTTTGAGCCGTCAGATTTCGGACATGGGTATCTATCCCGCCGTCGACCCTCTCGATTCTACATCACGGATCATGGACCCAGAAATCATCGGACAGGATCATTACGACGTGGCGAGAATGGTAAAGAACATTCTCCAGTCATACAAAGACCTCCAGGACATTATCAATATTCTCGGAATGGACGAATTGTCCGACGAGGACAAACTGATCGTTGGGCGAGCACGAAGGGTGCAGAAGTTCTTATCGCAGCCCTTCTTCACGGCGGAACAGTTTTCCGGGGTCCCGGGCCGTTATGTGAAACTGGCAGAGACGATTAAAGGATTCAAAGGAATCATCAACGGCGATTATGACTATCTTCCTGAGAACGCTTTTTATATGGTAGGGACGATCGAAGAGGCGATAGAACAAGGGAAGAAACTTCAGGCCGCATAATCGCGATCGCGTCAGATAACGATGGCAAACAAAAATTTTACTCTCGATATTGTCACCCCGACGAAGACAGTCTATTCCGGGGAGGTTCTCAGTTTCAGCGCTCCCGGAGTTGATGGTGGGTTTCAGGTGTTGCAAAGCCATGCGCCGCTCCTCGCCGCTATCACTGTCGGTCGCGTAAAACTAACCGACGCCAGCGGAACAGAATTCCATTACGCGACAAGCGGAGGATTTGTGGAAGTCAAAGACAACAAAGCTATACTGCTGGCCGAAACGGCAGAACGTTCTGATGAAATAGACGTGAAGAGGGCTGAAGAGGCCAAGGTCCGTGCCGATGATCGGCTCAGAAAGATAGACGATATTGACGAAGAGCGTGCCCGAGCAGCGCTGGTACGGGCGCTCAATCGCCTCAAGATCGCAGGCGCCAGATAAGTTATTCAATCGATGTGCCGAGAAGCCCACAAAGAAATAAAAGATTTGTGGGCCTTTTTGTTGTTGCGTTGATTATTCTTCATTAATCTGGTATATTGGCAGCGCGTTGTGAATTCTTTTCACATAGTTTGAACTCATGAGACCGACCTACGCGGAAATCGACCTCAGCGCCATCCATCACAATCTCAAGCAGATTCAAAAGAAAGTCGGAAGACGTCCGCTTATTATGGCGGTCGTCAAGGCAAACGCGTACGGGCACGGTATGGTGCAAGTTGCAAAATCGATCCTGAGGGATGGCATCGCATCGTCTCTGGGAGTGGCGATTGCAGAAGAAGGAATGAAACTCCGGGAGAGCGGAATCAAGTCGCCGATTCTTGTTCTCACAGCGGCGCCCGAGCCACAGCTAGAGCTCTTCATCAAACATAGATTGCAGGCGGCAATCTGTTCGCTACCCGTTGCCCAGAAACTCGACCGGTTGGCGGCGGGCTTTGGCAGGAGGGGAGTTGTCCACGTGAAAGTCGACACGGGAATGGGAAGGATCGGAATTGCCCCCGAAGACACGTTGGCTTTTGTGCGGCAGCTCAAGACAATGAAGCACATTACGGTTGCAGGGATTTTTACTCATTTCGCCACCTCGGACAACAGGGATCTCTCTTTTGCTCAAAGACAGTTATCAAAATTTCGGGCGGTTTTAGCTGAGCTCCACGCCGCCGGCATCGATGTCCCGATCAAACATTGCGCAAACAGCGGCGCGATTCTGCAAATGCCCGATTCGTATTTCGACCTTGTCCGTCCTGGCATTATGATATACGGTTACTATCCTTCGCGCGCTGTGACTTCATCGTTGCCGTTACGGCCGGCGATGTCGATCCGTTCCCGCATCGAATTCATGAAAACCGTAGCAAAGGGGACGAGCATTAGCTACGGGCGTCGCTATTTTACCCGCTCACGAACGATGATTGGGTCGGTCGCGATCGGATATGGTGACGGATTCAGCAGACGCCTAACGAACAAGGCGGGTGCGTTGGTCAACGGAAAGAAGTATCCAGTGGTCGGAACAATCTGTATGGATCAGGTGATGATCGATGTCGGTCTGCGCTCTTCATGCAAGGTCGGAGACAGGGTTACTCTCATGGGGCGGGATGGCGCCCGCGAGATATCATGCTGGCAAATATCTGAGGAGTTGGGCACAATTCCGTACGAAGTGTGTTGTTCCGTTTCAGACAGAGTTCCAAGGAAATATATTTATGGATGACCCAGAACAGTACTTAATGCAGGTTCTTCATCGGACTCGGACAGGGCTTCAAGACAGCCTGATACCGTTCCATGCGGCGAAAATGATGCGGCTTGCAGAACGGTTTGAAGCGGCCCCAAATCTAAAGGAAGAAATCGGCCGTTTAGAGCATGTCAACGGTTTTACCAAAGCCGCGCTTTCCATGCAATGGGTGATGGAGAGAGTGATACGCTCGGGCGAAGATTTTAGTCCAGATCAGTTCGACGTTGATGCAACGCTCGTGAGCGACAAACTCTTTGAGGCATTCCTCAGCGAGCCGTTCGATGCCCCATCGGAGGACGCTCAGTGGGCCCAGGCGTCCGCCTCGATTGTCGCAGAAGCTCCCCCAACCGAGAACGCGTCAGACTTTGAGATTGAACAACCGCTTGAAGCACCGTCCGCCGGGACTGCAGAGACGACTTTGGCAGATGCTTCTTCAGATAGTCCAGCTCCGGCTACTCCTCCAGCAGCGGAAGAGCCGGTCACGCCTCCTCCTCCTCCAGTGGTTGAGCTGCCGGCCCTCGCCGATCTCCTGGACCAGAACCTCTTGCTTGGGTTTCAACGGTTCACCGAAATTGTCTCAAAACTTAGTGAGAAAACGCCCTCAGAACGAAAAAGCGTATTCGCCGTGCTCGCGATGATCGCCAAGAGCTCGACCGACGTTGCTCGTGCTCAAGGGAAAAAGGATGTGCTCGAATTCTTTCAATCTGTGCTTAAGTTTATCAGCTACGTCGATTCGTCGGGCGCGACGCAGGACGCGCGCGTTGCCGCCATCATGCGCGACGTGGGGGAGCGTCTTTCCAAAGCGCTCACCGAGCGGTCCAACGGCGCGCAGCTTCTCCAAAGCATCATTGAAATTCTCAAGAACCCTGAGAGTTCGCTAAAATCATAGAGGTGATGAGTGAATAAGGATATCAATGTCTACGCCGTGATCATGGCGGGGGGTGTCGGGTCGCGCTTCTGGCCACGAAGCCGTGAGCGTTCACCGAAGCAGCTGATGGAAATCGACGGCGACCGGACAATGATTCAAAGCACCGTGGACAGACTTAAGACTTTTGTTCCTGCGAAGAATGTTTTTGTTGTCACGAACAAGTTGCAGAAGAACGCGATCGCAAGGCAGCTTCCGACAGTCCCTTCGGAGAACATCATCGTCGAACCTATCGGCAGGAACACGGCTCCGTGTATCGGCCTAGCTGCGATGTATGTGCGCCGCCTCGACCCGAACGGAGTCATGGTTGTGCTGCCGGCCGATCATCTCATCATTGATGAAAAGGAATTTCTCCGCGTTTTAAGAGTGGCGGTAGGCGTTGCTCATGAACGATCGTCTCTGATCACCATCGGTATTCAACCGACCCATCCGGAAACAGGGTACGGCTATATCCAGGTATTCGAAGACGATCGCGCAAAGAACGGATCGCTCCCGCCGGGGGTGTTCAAAGTGAAGACATTTGCCGAAAAACCCAATCTCTCAACCGCTCAAAAATTCGTTGAGAGCGGAGACTTCTATTGGAACAGCGGCATGTTCATCTGGCGTGCAGACGTCATCTTAAACGAGATTAAGCATTCGCTCCCGGAACTCTTCGCCCACTTAGAGGGATTAGAACCATCCTTGGGCACCACGCTCCTCGAACAGAGCCTGGAACATGCCTACGGATTGATACGGGGCATTTCCATCGATTACGGCGTCATGGAAAAGGCTACCGGTGTTTTCGTCATTCGGGGAGACTTTGGGTGGAGCGATGTCGGCTCGTGGGACGAAGTGTACCGCCTTTCGGCGAAAGACGAACATGGAAATTTTTTTCATGGCAAGGTCATTTCGTTCGACACGAAAAATTCATATATTCGCACCGATGAGAAGTTGGTGGCGACGGTCGGCGTGGACGACCTTATCATTATCAACACGCCTGACGCGCTGTTGATATGCAAACGCGGATCGACGCAGGACGTGAAGGAAATCGTCGATCATCTGCGGCGAAAGCAGATGAACGAGTACTTGTAGAACCACCGATACGAAGAAATCACTCCCACGACAATTGTGAACGAGTCAGCCCGGCGTATTCGAAAAGTATCTCTGCGTTATTTCGGGTCGATGTGTTGCTGGGCAGCGGCATTGCTCTTCGTCGCGGGGTGCGCTTCGTCCCCTAGGTTCACGAAGGACCGATCGACCAGTTCGCGACCGCATGAAGAGAGCAGGTCAATGAAGTCGCTCAAGACGCTAGAAGGTATCGCGTCGTACTATGCGGACGACTTCAACGGCAAGAAGACGGCAAATGGCGAAGTCTACGACATGTATAAAATGACGGCCGCCCATCGATCGTTTCCCTTCAACACGAAAGTTAAGGTCACGAATCTCGAGAACAAGCGTTCGATTATTGTGAGGATCAACGACCGAGGACCGTTCAAGCTGGATCGGATCATGGACTTATCGCTTGCCGCCGCAACACAGCTCGGGATGAAGGGAACGGGAACGGCAAGAGTTCGGCTGGATGTTGTCGAATGGGGAGATGAAGAGTACTCAAAGTAAGACTCTTGAGATCTCCCGAACACTTTCGAAAGATTACTCGTTAACTCTCGGATATGCCGAAAACTCTCATCACGGAAAGAGAAGTTCTTCTCGCGTTCAAGGCAGGGAAGAAAATGCTCTATGCAGAGAAAGGGTGCGTTATTACCCCGTCGGCGAGAGACAAAGCGACAGAACTAAATATTAGTTTCACGGACAAGCTTGACGCTCCCCCTCCTCTGCAATCTTCTCAATCGTCCAATCCAACGACGTCTTCAGGGATCTCTCAATCCAGCGTGGCCAACGTGGGCACGAATCTTATTGTGATCGGGAGCGATCATGGCGGTTACCAGACGAAAGAATTCCTGAAGAAGTTCTTAGGGGAGTTAGGCTACAGGGTTCTCGATATCGGAACGAATTCGGAGGAAGCCTGTGACTATCCGGACTATGCGTATGCAGTTGCTCGTATCGTGGCTAAGGGAGAGGCATGGAGGGGTATCATGATCGACGCAACCGGAGTGGCTTCGTCAATCGTCTGCAACAAGGTTCCCGGCGTTCGTGCGGCGGCGTGTTACAATGAATTTGTCGCAGCGAGCAGCAGGGAACATAACGACGCTAACGTGCTGACGCTTGGAGCTAAAGTTCTCGGTCCCGAGCTTATCAAGTCAATCGTCAAAGTCTGGCTGGAGACCTGGTTCGGCGGCGGCAGGCATAAAAAGCGACTCGACAAAGTGAATGACATTGAGAGGAGATTCGCCAAATAGCGGGTTGTCATCGTGGATTGATGTCTTTCGTGATTCAGAAGTGTGAGAGGGAAAACATTTTCCAGTATGAGTGATGAGGGGAGAGGGCCGGACTTGCCGACGTAACGATCCGGGATATCAAGAATTTAATTTGTAAAAAAAAGGCGGCCAACTTTCGCGGACCGCCTTTGTTGTTCTGGAGAAACTTCAAAAACTCTCAAGGGCCTTTTTCACCGTGTCGAAGTGTTCAAACACAGTGAGGAGTTTGGTCACTTCGAGCAGCTTGATAATCTTCTCTGAGGCGCCTGCGAGTTTCAGGTCGCCTTTAGCATTGCGCATCGTTGTGACACCGCCAATGAGCATTCCCAGACCGGAACTGTTCATCGATGAGACCCCTTTAAGGTCTACCACGACTTTCTTCTTCCGCGAGTCAATGAGCTTGTGGAGAGTGTTGTTGAGTTCTGTTGCGTCCGGTCCCCCCAGGACATTTCCTTCGAGAGTGATGACCGTAATCCCTGCGTGATCTTTGGTGCCGAATTTCATTGTCGAGTCTCCCTATGGACCGGAGGTCCATCTATCGTCTCAATGGGAACGTTGCCGCTTAAACTTGGTGTGCTTTTAGATTCTTGTAGCGGGTGTAGTCAAGTACGATTGCACTCGCCACGTAGATTGAAGAATAAGTGCCCGTGATCGTGCCGATGAGGAATGTGAAGGCAAATCCCCGGTTCACTTCGCCGCCGAATATGATAAGCACGACGAGAACGATCATGACGGTGCCGCTCGTGATGACCGTTCGGCTCAGCGTCTCGTTGATCGACTTGTTCATGACGGTGAAGAGGTCTTCGCTTCTGTATATCTTCAAATTCTCCCGGATTCGATCGAAGACAATAACCGTATCGCTGGTCGAGAACCCGATCAGCGTCAGGAACGCGGCCATAAGGTTCTGGGAGATTTCAAGATTGAGGTGCGATGAGACGCCGTTGAAAAGAATCACGAGTCCAAGGGTGAGCAAGACGTCGTGGAAAAGCGCTACTACTGCCGCGACGCCGTAGATGAATTTGAAACGGAATCCAATGTAGATGAGAATGATGACGAGCGTGGCGATGACGGCATAGACCGCATTCCTGCGAAGCTCAGCACCGATCTTGGGACCGATTTTTTCCTCCCTCAGCACCTCGAACTTATTATTCTGGAACTGAGCCGAAAGTCCGGAGCGGATGCGGTCTGCAATGGTGGCACCTTGTTCTTGCGCCGAGGTCCTGAGCAGAATATCCCTGGCGCCCCCGAGCGTTTTGATCTCGCTTCCGGGAAGCCCGATTTTATCCATCGTCGTCCGGACTTCGTTGATCGAAGGAGGTGTCTGAAACCGCACGAGGAGCTCGGTGCCGCCGAGGAAATCGATGCTGTAGTTCACCGGTTTAAAGATGATGGCAATCAGTCCTACGAAGAGCGTTATTCCGGAGATGGTATACCAGATCTTCCGCTTCCCCATAAAATCGATGTTCGTTTTCTTGAATAATCTCATGTACAGATCTCCAAATCCTATGCTTATCCAAAGTTGATTGTTGAAGTGGCGCGCGAGGTCATGAAGTTGAACAGGACCCGTGTGATGACGATACCGGTGAAGAGATTTGCCGCCGTGCCCATCATGACGGTCAATGCGAATCCCTGAACGGGACCGGTCCCGAATTGATACAGAACAACGCCGCTAAAGAACGTCGTGATATGCGAGTCCCATATTGCGCTGAATGCTTTCGAATAACCGGCGCTGATCGCAGCGCTGAGGGTTTTTCCCGTCGTCAACTCTTCACGGATGCGCTCGTAGATTAGCACGTTCGTATCGACAGCCATACCGATTGTCAAGACGATGCCTGCGATGCCCGGCAGAGTCAGCGTTCCGCCGAATGCCGCGAGGGTGGCGAAGATAAACGAGACGTTGATGAAGAGCGCAATGTTGGCGACGATGCCTCCTGTACGGTAATAGAAAATCATGAAAAGCACAGTGAGGATCAGCGCATAGGTGAAGGAGTAAATGCCAGCGTGGATGGAGTCTTCACCGAGTGAGGGTCCGACACTCCGCTGCTCAATGATATTCACTGGAGCAGGGAGAGCACCCGCTTTGAGGACGATTTCAAGCAATCGAGCTTCGTCGATATTCTCCATTCCTTCAATCTGCGAACGGCCGCCGGTGATCTTTCCGCGAATAACAGGAGCGGAGAAGACGGCGTTGTCCAGTACGATTGCCATTCTTTTGTTGACATTAGCGCCGGTGATCCGCGCCCAATCACGCGCGCCTTCGCTATTCATGTTCATCGTGACGATGGGCTGATTGAAATTAGTATCGATCGTCGCCCTGGCATCGACGATCACTCCGCCCGTCAATTCCGGTTTCTTTTCCAGCCCGAGCAGTCCGTAAAATTTAGCTCCCTCACTGACGAAGCTCGGTTTGGCCATCCAGTTGAACTCCATGTCGCTCGGTATCAGTTTTTCTACGTCCGGCCTCTTGAGAATCTGCTCGATTCTTACACGATCGTTCTCAGACGCGTATCCTTCGCCGGTCCCTTTTTGGTTCGGACGGACGAGCGCAAAGAACGGGTGCTCTTTCGCGAATTGCTCCGGGCTCTTTTCGCCTGGGAGGCTCGACTTCGAAGAGTCTGACTGCGTCAGCGCGGTAAGCGCGTTCGATTGGGCGGTGGTATCCGCTGCTTTCACGGAGGATGCGGTGCTGTCGGAAAAACCTTGCGCGGCCAGATATTTGTCGATGGCCTCCATCGTTTTGTAGATAATGTCGGGGTCCTTCATCAGCTTAAACTCGAGGAGAGCCGTTCCCTGGATCAAGTTTGTTACTTCCGCCTCGTTCGACACGCCCGGCAACTCGACGATAATCCTGCGGGCTCCCTCTTTCTGGATCGAAGGCTCAGACACGCCGTACTGGTCGACGCGATTACGGAGGATTTCCATGCCCCGGTCAACGGCTTTTTCCGACTCATCCTGCAGTCTCTTGATAATCTCATCGTTCGTTTCTCTGAGATTTCCATAATAGCGGCTTAGTCGGATCTGCTTTTCGTCGAACCTGCGCTTGAAGATGTCGGTGACAGGTTCTTCGCTTAACTGAGCTTCCTTCTCGATCTCTGCGGCGATGGCGTTGAACTGATCATCTTTGTTCTTCGCCAGTTCTTCCAACATCTTCAGAACATTGACTTCCAGCACGACGCGCATGCCGCCCTGCAAATCGAGTCCGAGTTTGATTCGTTTGGCACGAATTTCCCGGATATGCTTGTCGTTGGTCTGCATATACGTCGAGCTGTCGGCGGTGGAGAGCGTCTGGAGCTGTTGATTTATTCTGTACGACTCATAGGTTGGATACAAGAAATACAACGCGAGACCTATTGCCGCGAGAATAATGATAAGTCTGCCACGATATTGTTTCACGAATTGTCCTCCGAGCGGATGATCCTAGTTCCTTTTCAGGAAAAAACCTGCGATGCTGCACTTCAATCAAAAGTTTAAAAATATAACTTAAACAGCCTCAAAAGTCAACGA
>CAYYHS010000035.1:0-12514 GCA_964471785.1 uncultured Chitinophagaceae bacterium | reverse complement strand
GAGAATGGCTCCAGAAATGTCAAGCCTATTCGCAGAAAGTGTGATGCAGAGCAGAAGGGGGTAGTGGGCAAGAGGGATGAGGGATAGAAAAAGCTTCCCTTTTACCTCATCCCTCTTCCCTCTTCCATCCTCCCTTAGCCCTTCACTAACCGTTTTCGCAACGAAGTATTCCTTTCCCTCACTTCATCATTCCTCACCGCAATACCCAGCGCCTTCATCTCGCCCACAATTATCAGCAATTCACGTGCACGGGTGACAGCGGTGTACATCAGGTTACGCTGCAGCATAATATAGTGGGACATCGCCACCGGCACGATCACCGCCCGGAACTCGTTCCCCTGGCTCTTGTGGATTGTCATCGCGTAAGCGAGCGTGAGTTCATCCAACCCTTCAAACGAGTAATCAATTGTCTTGCCGTAAAAATCTACCAGGAGAAGCCCGTCATTTCTATCAACACCGGAAACCCGCCCCAGGTCGCCGTTGAAAACATCCTTGTCGTAGTTATTCTTTAACTGCATCACCTTGTCCCCCATCAGGAATTTTCGTTCGCTCCCTTGCCAGCAAACTTTTGCGTGTCCGTTCAACACCCGTTGAAGCTCCTTGTTGAGGTCTCGTACTCCAGCTGCTCCGTTGTGCATCGGCGCCAGCACTTGAATGTCCGTAAACGGATCGAACCGGTAATTTTGCGGAAGGATCGTCGAGCAGAGCCGGAGAATTGTCTCCTGAATATGCTCAGCCGATGTTTCCTCGAGCATCTTGAAATCGTCGGAGAATAAAGGCATTTCTCCGGAATTTATCCGGTGCGAGTTTGCAATGATGGTGCTTTCTTCCGACTGCCGGAAGATCGTGTCGAGCCGCACCGTTCCGATATTCCCGGCGTCAATCAGGTCGCGCAAGACCTGCCCGGGACCAACGGAGGGAAGCTGATCGACGTCTCCGACCAGAACAAGCTGAGATTCGGGCTTCACGGCGTCGAGCAAAACTGCAAAGAGCTCGATGTCGACCATGGAAACCTCATCGACGATCACCATGTCGCACTCCAGCGGCGCCTGAGCGTCTCTACGAAACATCCCCGATTGCGGTTCGTACTCCAAAAGCCGGTGGATCGTCTTCGCCTCGCGGCTGGAGAGCTCCGAAAGCCTCTTCGCAGCGCGCCCGGTCGGTGCGCAGAGCACATACTCGATTCCCAACTCGTCCGCCAACTCTATGATGCCGTTTACGCAAAGTGTCTTGCCCGTCCCCGGTCCTCCGGTCAGAATCGTAATCGGTTTTTGGATTGAATGGAGGATGGCATTCCGCTGCTTGGAGTCGAACTCGATCTCGTGACGTCGTTCGATATGAAGAAGCGAGTCGAGCAGTTTCCTCTCGGAGAATGGCTTGGAGCCTTTTCGCAGCAGCATCTCGATTTTCTGAGCCGCCTCCATTTCAGCCCGGTGAAGCACAAACGGAAAAAGCTTGTCCTCTTCTGCCACCAAAAAACCTGTTTGGACTGTTTCATTGATCGCGCGTTCGACCTTTGCCTCGTCGACGGCGAGCAATTCAGCCGACCGGCGCGCGAGTTCTTCTCGTTGCAGAAAACAATGTCCGGCAGTCCGGCATGCGTCGTTAAGAACGAACCGGATCCCCGCCTCGAGGCGGTACGCGCTTTCCGACTCAACTCCCACTCGTTGTGCAATCGAGTCTGCTATCTGAAAACCGATCCCCTGAACGTCGTCGATTAACTGGTACGGGTTGTTCTTGACGACGCCGGTAGCTCCCTTTCCGTATTGTTTGTAGATCTTGATCGCCTGACTCGTCGTGATATTGTACGATTTCAGGTAGGTCATCACGTCCTGCATGTCGCGGAGGGACGAGGCCGATTCAACGATCTTCTCGAGCTTCTTCTTCCCGACGCCTTCAATTTCCAGAAGCCGTTCCGGCGTCTTGTTGAGGATGTCGAGCGTCTTAACCCCGAACGTTTTCACAATCCGCGATGCGAGCGCCGGCCCAACACCGTGGATCAGTCCCGATGCAAGGTACTCCTCCACGCCGTGAAGCGTCGTCGGCTGCTTTACGATGTAGCTTTCTATCCGGAATTGTCTTCCGTACTTTGGATGAGTCGTCCATGAACCCGTGACAACGTACTCGTCCCCTTCCCGCGGCTCGAGGATGTGGCCTACGACCGAGATCGTCCCATCATCCGTCTTCAGCAGTCCGATGAGATATCCATTTTCGTTGTTCGTGAAAATAACTTTATGAAGGGTTCCGCTGAGGGACTCTTCATGCGCTTTTATTGTGGAAGGCATCCGTGATTTCCTAGAGTCGTTCTTGTACGGCGTCGAAGACATCGTGCACCGACAGGAGATTCATGCATTCCATATATAGACTACCTGGGCGATTGCAGACATTGAGATGACAGGGGTGACACGGCACGTCCCGCCGGAGCGCAACGTGTTTTCCGGAACCTCCGGGAAAGGCCGTCGTGTAAGGGAACCAAATATTCTCTTCACCGGGTCCGAAGATTCCGATGGTGGGAATGCCAAGGGCTGGGGCGATGTGCATCGGACCCGAATCGTTTGCAGCATATGCAGAACAATGCGAGATAATCGCCGCAAGCTGTCGGAGCGGCAATACGGGCAGGGATAATACATGACCGACAACGGCGTTTTCAACTTTCTTCACTGTCTCACCATCACCCGGACCTCTCGTGAGGAGAACCTGCGCATGAGTCTTCGCCCGGAGCAAATCTGCCAGCTCGGCGAAGCGCTCGGCGGGCCACAGCTTTGCGGGCCACGTCCCTCCGGGGTGAAGTGCGACGAGCGGTTTGGAAAGGTCGATATCCTGCCATTCCAGGTACCGCATGGCTTCTTTCTTTTCTTCTTCCGTCAAAAAGATCTTTGTTTCAAAACTCTTCGCTTCTATGCCGACCGCTTTCAACGACTGGTAGTGGAACGCGATCGCTGATTTGGGAGTACCGTCGTCTTTGATTCGGATCGTATACAACTTTCCGCGCCCCGGCAAATCACCTCCGACCCGAACGGCAGCACCGGTGGCGAACGAGAAGAGGGCGCTCCGAGGATTACAGAAGAGGTCGATCACAAGGTCGAAGCGGCAGCGATTGAGTATATAAAAGAGCTGAATGCGTTTAATGAAACCGCGTTTCGAGAAATCAACGGAAAAAATTTCGTCGAGGTACGGGTTCCCCTCAAGCAAGGATACTGCCTGACTATCGCCCAGGTAGGCAATATAGGCGGATGGAAAGGTTTCCCGCAAGGTCTGAATGAGCGGAGTCGTAAGAACTACGTCCCCGATAAACTTCAGGCGCGTTAACAGAATACGGTTGAATTGTTTTTCCATTGAAATTGATGTTGGGTAACAACAGGTGAGGCTCCGGATCGAGGTCTAAGCTCATTCCCCGGATATCTGCACTCCCCTGAATTGAAAACGATCCTCGTCGAACGTTACTGCCTCCTCCATCGATCGACAAATAGGTCCCACGTAAACTCGTTCACAGAGAAAGGAGGAAGTTCGAAATACCGGTCGTAGTCAATGACAAGACTCTGGCGAAAAGGAACTACAAATGCACTATTTCCACCCAGGTCGTACGACCAAACTTCGTCGACCCTTCCGCGGCACTCCACGTAATCCGGCGGACCGCATACAATATAGACAATTCCCATCGGAGTTTTCCACCCCTCTGTGCAAGAGGAAAATAATTCATTAGCTTCGGTGACGCGATCGAGAAATTCTTTCCGCCTGATGCTTCCGCCGTGCTGTTCCCAGAACTTGTCAAGTTGTGCGATCCGCTCAGCCGGGGTCTTCGCATCGCGCAAAGTCGCGTACTCGTCCGGCCGGGCGATACAACTTACGGCAGCGATTTCTTCCCCGACGCCGTTGACCCTCGGAAAAGATGAAGGATAGAGAAGCAGTTTTTGAATCGTGACGGCGCTATCGACCTCTCCCTTGTGAAACCGGTACACCGTTCTCGTCAGGGTCGTGACTCCTTCCCGCGGCTTCAGAAAATATTGGAACAGTTCCAGCCTTCCCCCCTCCGTGACGACAAAGGCAGAATCGGATACGTAGTACACAGAATCAATCGGGTGCCGGCATTCCGGCAAATTGGGGCTAAAGGGAGGAGAAAGTGTGGCAATCATTGAATCGCTCGATGCGTTCGCTTTTTTCGCTCCGCACGTCATCCGCAACAACACGGTATCTCCTCGTTGAACATTATAGAGTTCCTGGAACATGCCGATTGAATCTTGAGCGAACGAGAGGTCGGACGGAAAGAGGGGGGAAATGGAGATGATCCCCTTCTCGGGATGTGGTCGCTCAAATAACAAATAGTCGCTCAGGGCTAAGCCGGCTTTGGAAAAATCCCTCGCCACCACCCTATACCGCCTGCGGTACTGACGTCTCGTGCGATTATCGGCAACGGCGATGCTCAGGCTGTAGATTCCGGGGGTGACGGGAAAAAGTTCAAGAAAGGCATCGTGTCGTGAAGAAACGGACTCGTTATACGATCGAGCGATGACGGTTCGATCCACGTCCCTCGTTCGAACAACAGTTTCGTCCTCTCCGCGCAGAACGAAGGAGACACTGTATGATCCCTCAAAGAGATCCTGATCCTTTTCGAAATGAATTCGTGAATAAGGAATCTGAAAATATACGTCAATCCTGCTCCCCTCCTTCGAGTCCGCATTGATAACATAGATGTCATTTTTCGGGAGAGTCCTTTGTGCGGATTTTGCCGCATAATAGCACTCTCCGCTGATTTCTTGGTTAGAGGTACATCCGCTGAGAAATATTGAGCACAACGACATCAGCGCGGCCACCAACCAACGAACTGCTAGTTCATATTCGCCGAGACGAAATCGCATCGGTCGAGCCATTCTCCAATCTTTTTTAATCTCGTTGTTGAGTACGCATAATTCTGAGCCTCCCAAAAACAACTCTTCGCCTTCTCAAACTCGCCGGCGCCGTAATAGGCCTTCGCTCCGTTCATCGCGCGTCCGAGAACGAGTACCCGGTCTCCAAAGTTAGGCGAGACGCTCCGGAACGCGTTCGCGGCTTCATCGTACTGCTTCTTTGAAAGTAATTCTTCCGCCAGAAGGTACGTCACTGCATCCCGCGAATCATCAAACTTCTGGAGCCTTTTCAAAAGAGCGAGCCTGGCGGAGTCGCTGGTACCGCCGTAAAAATAGTCGCCGAGTGCTTTGTTCAATCGGGGTTCTTTGACGATCTCGCATCGTAACGAAGCGATTTCGGAAAATGAGTCGCTGTAATTCATGTCTTCAACTTCTCGATACACTGGCAATGCGAGGCCGGCATCTCCCTGAAGCCACAACGCATCGCCGAGCAGGAACAAAACACCGGGGTTACTCCGAAGCAACGAGCGCCGATCGAGAGCCTCGAAGATCCGGACAACCTCCGCATATTTCTTCTGACCGAGAAGCGATTGAAACATCCCTCGGAGCGCAAAGGCCGTTTTCGCGTCGTCGAACGACGCTAAGAATTCGGTTTCTGCCGCTTGGAAGTTTTTCACCCGGATAGATTGAACTCCCTTCGAGTTGCGTTCGGCCGTGACACGCGCACATGTTTTGCGAAAAATTGACTGCTGTGCAAAAATCGTTTCCACCGTTTCCGTCGGCAGGGACGAGACGTCGATCGTTCTCAAGAAATCCTCCCAGTCATGAATCAACGAACCAAGCGAAGTCCCATACACTTCATAAAAATGTCCTGCAGGAAAAACTTCTTTGAAACTATTAATGCCGTACCTGTCGATAAGATAGCGAGCGAAAGACCCAGCGATAACATATGCGTACGAGCCCTGCTGCGTGGCAAAGCCGGTGAATTCAAACAATGCTTCGGGGTTGCCGAGCAGTGTATCCCGCTGAAGGGCGGCTGCGTATTCGTGGGGTGAAAATCGTCCCCAGTCCCAATCGATTGCAGTCGCGTATCCTTCATTCAATGCCATCCTGTCGCTTGCGCAAATAATCGGGAGGCCGATCTCTGCGGCAAGGACATGGACTACCTCGTGCCGGAACGTCTCCTCAAACGAATCAAGCGTTAGGTGGATTTCCCGGCGCCACGGCTTCGCGATGTTCGTCGTCGACGTGCCAATGAACTGGCGCTTCGACTCTGCGCTCGGATAGAGATAGACGGATATTTTTTCGCCGGGCTTGAGAGATTCCTTCATCCGTTCGGCATCGACTCCATACTGAAACTCGGCTTCTCCTTTCAGTACTTGGACTTCGTGGTCGTGAAGCGCTTCTTTCGGATAGAATAATGTAAAATGGGCAGACGTTGCCATTCCTCCCAATTCATTTTGGATGTCGCGCGCCGAAAACTGAAAGCCGAAAACGCTGCTCCAAAAATGCCCGTAGAGAAGCACGACGAAACAAACGCCGGCCCCGGCGTACAACACGCCATCTCCCCTTCTTATCCTGAATGCTTGAATGTTCTCATACAGCTTGTAGTCCGGCCAGATCATTCTCACGGCCAGAAAGAAAATGATGATCAAAAAAAGCGAGGCGATGAGGGTGAATTCACGATAAGCAATGAGGGTTGAAAGATCCCTGAGGGTCTCGTCGTACGTAATGCCCGGAAAATATCCGAGAACAAAATTGTAGGCAAAAAGCTGCGGTTCAGTGTACGTAATGTAGACTATCTGGCAAAGAATGAGCGCAACGGCCCCTACAAACAAAAGGCGCGCATGGCGGAAGAGAACTCCGATTGCAGCGGCCAGCGACACGGAGAATATCATCGTGCAAACCGGCAGCAGGGCGAAATACGCCAATCCTCTCGTAAAGGAACAGTTTTTAACGACGAGTGCATTTGCGCCGATGATTGCAAGCGGGATGATCAACAAGAGAAAGTTCAGCACAAAATACCCAGCGAGGACTCGGAGAAACGTACTTCGTGATATCGGAAGATGCGCATCAACCCGGATAAAGCCGATTGTCAAGAGACCGCTGATGAGCGCCGTGGGAATGGTGAGGAGCGCCGAGAATTCGTAGCCGAGGTAGTTGAAGAGGGGAACTTGTGTGAGCCCTCCCGCTATGAGAAAATAGACCAACCCTCCCGTCTGGACAGAATGTAATCGGAAATATGACGGAAGAGTCTTCATTGACGTGCGGAAGGAATTCAAAGTTCAAAATGCAAAAGGCAACATTAGAGGGCAAGCTGTAAAATTGTCGGCTGATGAGGCCTTGGGCAATTTTGAATTTTACATTTTAACTTTGACTTTTGCATTTTGCACTTTGCACATTTAAATGATTTTGATCATGTCCAAGAATATTGCCAGAAAGAAGAGGCCAAAGAGGAGGAGGAAGCCTACCGAGATGCCCGACTTCATCATCATCGCGCGGGTGCGAACTTTGTCGAGCACGACGTTCGGGTACGTCTTCACGGCAATATCCCCGACTACGGAAGTTTGACACGCGAGCCTGATGTTTTTCTCAATTTTTCGGGCATAGAATGGAGTGCTGCTGATGAGAGTCTCTTCCTCATCCTCGCGCTTTGGCGAAGCTCCCTTTCCGTCCACAACTTCAACCCGGCACGTGCCGCACAACTCGAACCCGCGGCAATTGATAAGTTTCGCGACACCGATGTACGGGGAGATGCCATTATTTAACAGCGCACGCCTCAGGTTCGCGCCAACGGGGACTTCGATTGTCTTGCCTTCGTTAGAAAGCGTTATGACTGGCATTGATGGATGACTCCGAAAAGTGGGTGGGGGAACTCCGACAGAGGGAAAATATCAAAAATGGGGGAAGGATGCAAGAAGGATGGTAGTGACTCATTTTCATCTTGACCCCAATCTCCGATTGGGATCAAGATACGGCGGAAAGTCCGAGTCGGAATGGCGCCGCGATGCTATTATAGTCGTCCTCGTTCCCAAACTGAGTTTGGGAACGAGATAAAGCGGGGCCCGGATGACGACAATAACTTAAACTTGAGCAGTACCTCATTGCCTGCAATTCGAAGCGGCTTAATTTGTCATTCCCGTCCCGTATGAAGCACGGGATAAACTCCAGCGGGAATCCAGATATTTCTTGATTGCGAGATGGATGCCCACGTTCGCGGGCATGACATTTTTTTGTGCAAATGAGGGCAATGCCAAGACGGCCCCCGTGGATTAAAGGAGGCGGGATGTATTTCTACAGAACCTTGTGTCCGGGGAGTTAGAAGAGGAAATGCTTATTGTTCCGACTGTTCTGCATGATGCTTGACGATCTTCGCGTCGACGAGATACACGACATCTTCCGAAATGTTGGTCGCGTGATCGGCGAGCCGTTCCAGATGGCGTGAGAGAACTATAATATGCGCCGCCGGTTCGATGATCTCCGGGTCCATTTTCATCTCCTGGACAAGGAAGTTAAAGATATCCCTGTTAAGATTATCGACCAGATCGTCCTTGGGGAGAATTTCGCGCGCGAGTTCCGGATCGTTGTTGACAAAAGAATCGATCGCTCTCTTCACCATCTCGCGGGCGATGCTCGACATCTCAATGACCCTCGACTTCCGCAGGAGCCCGATGTGATACTGAAGCGGTATTGCCCGCTCCGCGATATTCACAGCGATATCCCCCATCCGTTCGAGCTCGTGGTTGATCTTCAGCGCCGCCATGATAAGGCGAAGGTCCATAGCAACAGGCTGCGTCAGCGCGAAGATGCGCTCACAGTGCGAGTCGATGAGATTGTCAAACTCGTCGACTTTGCGGTCCCGCTCGATGACGAGCCGTGCGCGCTCGGGGTTCGACTCGATCAGCGCCGCCGTCGCAAGGTCAATCTGTTCATCGACCAGGCTCCCCATCTTAATGATGCTTGTGCGAAGCTGATCGAGCTCTATTTCAAAATGTCGGGGCATTAGAGAAGTAAGAAGTAAGAGTTAAGAATGAAGAACAAAAAATGGTTTATCCGAAGCGGCCGGTAATGTAATCTTCGGTCTGTTTCTTTTGAGGAGATGTGAAGAGCCGGTCGGTCTCATCGAACTCAATCAACTTACCGATGTAGAAGAACGCTGTCAGGTCGCTGACTCGCGCCGCCTGCTGCATATTATGCGTAACAATGACAATCGTATAATTTTTCTTCAGCTCCTGGATCAGCTCTTCGATTTTTGCCGTCGCAATCGGATCGAGCGCGCTGGCCGGCTCATCCATGAGGATCACCTCAGGATCCACCGCCAGTGCACGGGCGATGCAGAGCCGCTGTTGTTGTCCCCCTGAAAGACTCACCCCCGACCTGTCAAGAATATCCTTGACCTCATCAAAAAGCGCTGCCTGGCGGAGACTTCGTTCCACGATTTCCTCGAGCGTCTTTTTCTTCGTCGTCCCGTTCAACCGAAGGCCTGCTGCCACATTATCGAAGATCGACATTGTCGGGAACGGATTCGGCTTTTGGAACACCATCCCCACCCGCCGTCTGAGGACCACGGGATCATATTCGTTGATCTCATCCCCATCCAGCGTAATGGAGCCCTTACGCGTACCGCCGGCTACTTCGTGCATCCTGTTTAAGCACCGCAAGTAGGTCGATTTCCCGCATCCCGAAGGACCGATAATGGCAACGACGTTTTTTGTAGGAATGTCAAGCGAGATCCCGAACAGCGCCTGGCTCTTGCCGAAAAAGGCTTCCACGTTTTTTGTGGACATTTTTGTTTCGATCATATGTCCTGCTTCGTGCTTGGTCCCAATGACAAGAGGAGCTTTCGCCACCTTGTCTTCAATGGCCGTTTCCTGTTCCTGCATAGCGTCCTCTGGTGACGAACCGAAATATAACATTTATGATGGTAATAAGAAAAATGAGTACAAAAGCAGCAGCCCACGCCTGCCTGTTCCAGTCGGCAAAGGGAGCCCTGGAATAATCATAGATAAAGACGCTGAGCGCCGCAATAGGCTGGCGGATATCAGTAGACCAGAAACGATTGCCGAGTGCCGTAAAAAGGAGAGGCGCCGTTTCACCGGCAGCCCGGGCCAGGGCAAGCAGTATTCCGGTCGTGATCCCTCGTACGGCGGAGGGAAGAATCACCCTCAGCGTCACTTTCCAACGCGCAATCCCGAGCGCGAGGGCTGCTTCCCGGATTGTGTGCGGCACAAGCAGCATCATCTCCTCCGTCGTTCTTGTGGCGGTGGGAATCATCAGGATGCCGAGTGCAACGCCGCCGGCAAGGGCGGAAAAGTGTTTCATCGGCAAGACGACGATGATGTATGCAACCACTCCGACAACAATCGACGGAATTCCGCTCAGCACGTCCGTCAGAAAACGTACAACGAGAGCGAACGATCCGTTCTTGTGCTCGGCGAGATAAATTCCTGTCATGATGCTTATCGGGAGACCCATAAGACTTCCAAGACCGAGAAGGATCGCGGTTCCCACAATTGCGTTCGCCATCCCTCCCCCGCTCTCTCCAACGGGCTTCGGCATCTTAATGAAGAAGTCAAGGTTCAATGCTCCGATGCCTTGAGAAAGGGAATAGAAAAAAATGAGGAAAAGCGGGATAACGGCGACGAGTGCAGCGGCGACGCAGAGCGACGTCGTAATCGCACTCTTCGATTTTCGCCAATAATGAATCTTTGAGTAGCCAGTTTTCACGCTGTCTTGAATTTTTTTGTGACGCTCCAGACGATCAGTCGGGCTGCCGCGTTAAGCAGTACTGTCAACACGAAAAGGATGAGCGCGATTTCAATGAGCGAACTGACATACATATCCGAGGTTGCCTCGGTAAACTCATTCGCGATGACGCTTGCCATCGTATAGCCCGGCGCCAGAAGCGAAGCAGAAATTTCCGGACGGTTTCCAATCACCATCGTTACGGCCATCGTCTCGCCAACAGCTCTGCCGAGTCCCAACAACGTTGCGCCCAGCAATCCGGACTTTGCATCCGAAAGAACGATTCTCGTGGTCTCCCATCGCGTTGCACCCAAAGCCAACGCCGCTTCTCTCTGGGCCGTAGGAATAGCTCGGAGCACATCGCGCGAAATTGAAGTAATAATCGGCATCACCATGATGGCCAGAATGATTCCCGCTGCAAGCATTCCAAATCCGTACGGCGCTCCCCTGAACAATGGCAGGAACTTCAAATTCTTCGACAAGACGGGCTCCACCGACATGCGGAGCCACGGTACGAGGACAAAAACACCCCATAGTCCGTACACAATACTCGGGATGGCTGCGAGGAGTTCAATAAGGAACGACATCGGCTTCTCAAGCCACGGAGGGGCTAGCTCAGAGAGAAAAACAGCAACGCCAATGCTCAGCGGAAGCGCAAATGTAAGTGCTACGAGAGATGAAACAAAAGTGCCAAAAATAAAAACAAGCGCGCCATACTCATCGCGCACGGGGTCCCAGATTTCTCGCGTGAGGAACGACCATCCGAATTTCTGAATCGAGAGCCCCGACCCGCGGAACATTTCATACGCCATGAGAAAAACAAGAGCGAAGACGAGAAAGGCAAAGAATGTTGTGGACGACTGGAAGATTGTATCGCCCAGATTTGCGCTCTTTCGTTTTTGCGCCCGGAGAAAAATGCCGGGTGGAGAAGCCATTTTCGCTTCTCCACCCGATCCTTGTGCAACCGGCACTGCTGTATCAGACGCTGAATTTGCCAATATTGATCAGTTGGTTTCGATGAGATCGATTTTCTTCAAGCACAGTTTTGCAACAGTCTCTGGGAGAGGAGCATAGTAAAGATCTCTTGCGTAAGACTGGCCATCTGTCATCGCCCACTTCAAGAACTCTTTGATTTCCCTGGCCTTGGCTTTGTCTTTCATGTCCTTGGAGATCAACAGCCAGGTGAATCCACAGATCGGGTAGGAGTCTTTTCCAGGGGCATCTGTGATCATAACGCGCAAATCAGCCGGCATGTTCCGGGCAGCACCCGAGGCTGCTGCGGAAACTCCGTCAAACGTCGCCTGGACAAACATGCCTTCTTTGTTTTGGAGCAGCGCGTACGGGAGACCGTTCTGCACTGCATACGCAAGTTCTACGTATCCTAATGCGCCTTCTGATTGCTTGATCAGACCGGCAACGCCTTCATTTCCTTTTCCTCCCAGACCGACGGGCCAACTTACAGAGGTCCCTTTCCCGATGTTGACAGCCCACGTCTTGCTGACCTTCACCAGATAGTCTGTGAAAATATTCGTCGTGCCGCTTCCATCGGACCTGTGGGCAACAATGATCGCCTGGTCGGGAAGATTTTTGCCGGGGTTGATGGCCGCAATTTTGGCATCGTTCCAGTTTGTAATCTGTCCGAGATAAATTCCGGCGAGGACGTCCGGCGAGAGTCGGAGGTCTTTCCCTGCAGCGGGAAGATTATAGGAGATGACAACTGCTCCCATGACTGTCGGAATATGAATGATGTCTGTTCCCTGTTTCTCCTTAATCGCCTTCATTTGATCTTCGCTCAGGAATGCGTCGGAGGCCCCAAAGTCGACTGTCCCTTCAGTCACTTGTTTGATTCCGCCGCCGCTGCCGATCGACTGATAGTTAAACTCTACTCCGCTCTTCTTGCTGTAGAGATCGAACCATTTGGAGTA
>CAYYHS010000034.1:0-12542 GCA_964471785.1 uncultured Chitinophagaceae bacterium | reverse complement strand
AATGAAAAATTTCCCTTAGGCGGTCTTTCCTGACAACTTTGAACTTGAAACTTTGATTTTTAACTTCTAATTCTCAGTAGATCGGAGCTTCAACGCCGGAGCTCAGGCAAGCTACTTCTTCGGAGAGAAATTTGCTTTGACATTGAATGCTTTCTCAAACAACTCCTTCTTTCTGTCCGCTCCCCACACTTCAAGCTCGATTTTTGCGCGGTTCAAGCGGCGAAGTTTGAATAATACCGACGACCTGGAACGAAGGCATCGTATGCTCTGAATTACCGACAGATGTGTTCTATCGAGACCGTCAGCAATTCGCAGGATCGCTGCTAATTTCATTACTATCTCTCTGTCGTCAGCATTCAACTTGTTGAACCCCTCATGCCTCATTTTTGGATGGCTCTTCCGGTGGTATCGCGCGATATTAGAAATAATCTCCTTTTCGTTCTCCGTGAAGCCGAGGAGTTCCGCATTCCTGATCAGATAGTAGGAATGCCGGTGATGCTGGGCATGGGAAACGAAGAGCCCTACCTCGTGAAGAAGCGCTGCCGCTTCAAGATAGATCCGCTCGGCGGGGCTCAATTTATGGAGAGAAGATGTCTGGTCAAAAATATCGAGCGCAAGGCGGGCGACCTGGTGAGCATGTACCTTTTCATACTGGAAATTCTCCGCAATATGGAGAACGCTCGTGTAGCGAATGTCATGGAAGTGATCGAATTTCTTTTTCCTGTAGTACTTTTCGATGGAATCAAGAATAATTCCTTCCCTCAGCGCAAACTCGGAAAACGTCATCCGCTTAATGGAGAGAGCGCGACAAATCTCTTCGAGAATGATCACACCTGCTGCGATGATATCGGCCCGGGCGGAATCGAGCCCATCGATGCTTGTGCGGTCGTCCGGGTCGTTCAATTCGAGAACCATTTCCGAAACGTCGGACACCTCGTTGCTCGAAAATGTGAAATTATTCAGAGGAGCGCCCCCCTCTTCTTCCCTGCTCAGTCTGATAATCTGCGCGATATTGGCGATCGTTCCGGAGGTTCCAACGGCAATCTCATAGCGGTCTTTTCGCGCTGCTCTTACAATTGGGTCCAACATTCCCCGAACATACTGCCGGCATTCTCGGATCGACTTTGAAGAAGATTTCCCATCTTCGAAGAATCGTTGCGTCAACCGGACTGCGCCGATTTTAAGACTGTTGCTATAGAGTATGTTTCGCTTATACCCGATCAGGAATTCTGTACTCCCGCCTCCGATATCCACCATCAAATGATGTTTGTTAAAAATCGGCAGTGCCTGGAGTACACCCAGATGGATCAAACGTGCTTCTTCAAATCCGGAAGCAACTTCAATCGAAATCCCGGCCTCGGATTTTACTCTTCTTAAAAATTCGTCTTGGTTGACTGCTTCGCGAACAGCGCTTGTCGCGATCGCTCTGATGGGGGCGCGGTACGAATCGGCGATCATCTTGAAACGCTTGAGGGCGTGAATGCCCCGTTCGACGGCGCTCCCCGACAAATATTTCATATCCGTCGATCCGGAACCGAGGCGGACAAACTCCCTCTGGCGTTCGAGAGTCTTAAACCGGCCGGATTCCGGGTACACTTCAGCAACGATGAGGTGGATGGAGTTGGTGCCGATATCAATGGCGGCGAGATTTTTCTTCTGCTTCTTCATCTTCCAGAACAGCGAGAATTCCTTGTTTGAGGGCGCGATTGGTTTCTTCGAAGGTTTTTGCAGCATCGACGACCTGGAAATCGAACTCATTGGTCATCCGGTCGAATTCCTTCAAAATGACTTTTTGGTACTCGACGAAGCTGTCATAGACATCGTCCCCGAGACGGATATCCATTCCGGCTTCCCAGTAGTCCAATCCTTCGCCCGATTGCTCTTCCCAGTACCGCTTTTCGAATGCGCGGCTGTTGATAACGCGGGGGATCAAATCCTCGATCGTGATGCGCATGTAGAAGATCGCATCCGGTTCGACGGCAAAACCGAACACCTTCCGGATCCATTGCCTGTCGCCGCCGCGGGCGGCGGAGCGTGCAAAAGCCGTATAGATATAGCGATCGGCGAGGACGACAAAACCAGCCCGGAGAGCGGGAATAACCTCGTGTTCAAGTCGGTCTGCAAAATCGGCAGCGTAGAGAAGATTAAAGGTGTTGAAATTCAGCGTGTGCCCCGACTTTGCCTCGTCGATGGCTTTCCCCATCAGCGGCGAACGTGTCCATCCTGTCGTGGTGACGCCGTATCCCTTCACCTCGAGCCATTTCTTGAGTTCTTCGAGCTGGGTCGAACGGCCGACACCATCCGTCCCCTCGACGACAATCAGTTTGCCTGTCAGGTCGCTCGCGTCGACGTACGGAAGACCGACGCCGTAGAAAAGATTTTTCTTACGCGACATAGACATTCTCCTTTTTTTGGAGAAACGGAGTTGGTTTGTAATTCTTCAGTTTTTCCTTGATGATGTCCCTGATGAGGCTCTGTTGTTTCTGAATCGAGAGTGTCGCATCCATAACCGTCAACCCGTACTCGATGGAAATCTTGTCGTACTCTTCAAGGATTTTCGACTGAAACAACTTAAAACTCTCGCGCGGGTCATCGCTCAACCCAAGATCCATCCCTGCTTCGTGGAATTTTAACTCCACTCTGCCGTTGAGGATTCTCTTCAACGAGACGTCGATCGGCACGCGGAAGTAAAATGCGATGTCGGGTTTAACGGCAAACCCGTAGAGGTTCCGAACCCATTCAGGGTGAACCCCTCTCACCACGTCGCGCGCGAAAGCCGTGTACACATACCTGTCGGCGCAAACAATCATACCTGCCTTCAAGGGGGGAATAATAAGATGTGCAAGCCGATCAGAAAAGTCGGTAGCGTGAAGTACGCTGAACGTCGTGGGAGTAAGCAGATTCTTTTTCTTTCCACGCTTGATCGTCTCATTCACCAAGGCAGAGGAATTCCACTCGGTAAAGAAAACTCTGTACTTGGAACTCAGCAGCCATTTCTGCAGAAGCTCAAGCTGAGTCGATTTGCCCGACCCATCGATCCCTTCCACAATAATCAGGATGCCGGGATACGGATGGGGCTGGTCAAAGAGTCGCGCCATAGAGTTATCCTCTCAAGTTCATTTAAGATCACGAAGTTGCTTGGGCTGCAGATGCCATATCAGCGTGCCGACTCCCTTGGGAGGCAGCGTGGAGACTTCAATACAGCAGAGAGCCCCCTTTTTGAATTCAATAATAGATTGATCGGAACCGACCAGAGCAGACGCCAGGTAGCCGAGGTCTGGCTCATGCCCTACGATCATAATATTCTCGAAGCTCTTGTATTTGGCAAGATAGACAAGAAATTTTTTTGCCGATGCCCCCGGGAGAAGTTCCTTACAGATCTCGATCTTCTGTTCCACTCCCAGTTCCACCGCGACAATTTTTGCCGTCTCCGATGCGCGAATGAGCGGGCTTGTCAGGACGACGTCGAGCGTATCGACAAGACGAGCAATCCCCTTGGCCGCTCTTCGCATCTTCTCCTGTCCGTCCTCCGTGAGCGGCCTGTCGTCGTTAGGAAAAGCGGCGGACCCTCTTTGAACGGCGATCGCATGTCTCAAAATATAGACGAACACTAGATGCTCCGAGTTATTGTCTCACCTTATTCATGGATTGAAGAATCTTCTGACCGAAATTCCCGACAACCCAGCCGTCAATGATCGCGCATGACTCGCTGTAGAGAGTCAATCGACGAGAGTGCTGGGCCTTGATGATCTCAGTAACCGCTTTCGTCCGTATCTTGTCGCCCGGATTCGCGGTGACGCGATTATACGACCGGATTTCGCGCAAATGGTTCTGGAGCGTAGGCACGCACACGTCGCAGTCGTGTACTTGCCCCATCACGTCGAGCAAGCGCTTCACCTCGCCGAGACATCCATCAAACTCTTCATCGAACCCAGCATCGAAAACTTCCATCGCGTAACGGAGCGTTTTCCCTGCGATTCGCATTTTGTGAAAGTCATTCTTGAGCTTCGGATGCGCGACAACCCGGTTTCTGTGAGAAAGGAACTCTTCAAAGAGAAACGGCACGAGGATGCGCGCATTGTCACGGAAGCTCTTATTCGGTTTAAGGTTGGCTCGTGTCGCCATGGTCTTTTCACAGGGATGTGTTCACGAACGCGGCAAAAGAATCTGCATACTTCGAGGTCCTCAGAAACTTCAACTCGCGTACCAAAAGCCGACGGTGCAACACGCGGGCCGTTGTCTCCCGAGCAATAAGAAGATCGATGACTTTTCTGTCGGCCGCGCCGAGATTCTTTCTGTACTCTGCAAGCGAGGCAAGAAAGACATCGTGCTCTCGCACCAATCCCAGCGACTGTATGAGGTTTTGCAGACGGGCATCGTGCTTTTTAAATTTCTTTTTGGAGTAGCAGTCCCTGAAAATTCTCAGGATTGCGCGAAGCCGCCTCGCGGCCACTCGCATATCGTGAAGAATCTCGATGTCTTCCCCTTTCATGGTCCCCGATTCGTACGAAAAAGTTTCCTGAAATCGGGTCAAGGCAATCTTGTGCAAACACTGCTTGAGATTTTCGTCCGGGTTGAGATCCAGAATTTTCCAAGGTTTTGCCATACAAGCCGTCTTAATGTTGCTAATGCAAGCGAAATGTGCAAGCGATCGCTCGTGATGTGAAAATTATGAAATTGTTAACCCATTATTTCCGCGGCGTCACGATGCCCCGCAGCAGCTCGTCGGGAGGTCGGGGATAGCCGATGAAAAGATCCTAAGCCCCAGCAGCATTGTTCCGTTTCACCACCATACGAACACGCCGTCACGTTCGGAGGCCAAAAGTGAACGTCGTCCCCTTACCAACGATGCTTTCCACCTCAACTTTTCCACCATGGGCCTCGACGATGTGTTTCACAATAGCGAGTCCCAGGCCTGTCCCTCCGATTTCGCGCGACCGGTCTTTGTCGACACGGTAGAATCGTTCAAAGATACGCGGAAGATGTTCTTCAGCGATGCCGGTCCCCGTATCGGCAACCTCGATGACAACCTTTTCCTCTTGCAGCGACGTCGAGACAACAACCTCTCCCCCTTCCTTGTTATACTTAATTGCATTATCGATCAGGTTGCTCATCACTTCTCGAAGGCGCTCCTTGTCGCCGAATGTTTCGACTTCGGGTCCCGTGGCGAGGGCCAATCGTACTCCAATGCGGCGCTGAACCGCCGGCTGATGGAAATCGTTGACGACGAGTTCCAGGAACTCGTTGATCCGAAAATAGCGGAAACTCATTTTCATCTCCCCGGACTCGATCCGCGAGATATCGATAAGGTCGTTCAAGAGCGCGTTGAGACGGCCAGCATGCGAAGCCGCTTTCTCGATGAAGACCCGGTTCACCGAAGGATCGTCGATGGCACCGTTGAGGAGCGTTTCGAGGTATCCCTGAAGGGTGAAGATGGGCGTGCGAAGCTCATGGGAGACGTTTCCCAGGAATTCACTTCGCGCCCGCTGCAATTTTTTCAACTCGACAATGTCGGCCTTGAGCTTGTCGACGAGTTCGTTCACGGCCTGAGCCACCTTGCCGATCTCGTCGTCGGTCGTGGCTTCGATGTGCCTCTCGAGATCCCCAAGCCGGATCTTTTCAACGTCTTCCGCTATCGACACCATGGGACGCGAGATTCTCTGCGAAACAAAGATACTAGCCCCGAAAACAACGATAAGGGTGATAACACCCGCCAGAAAAATATTCCACCTGATGGTAGCAACGTTCCGGTTCATGTCCTCCAGATGGGCGCTAACGCGGATGAAACGAACGTCCGACATTGCCGGAGAAGGATCCTCGTCCCGGAATTGCTTGGCGACGTAGAGAAAATCCCTGCCGACCGTAGTGCTCCGACGAATGTTTACTCCGACGGTATCTGCCACAGCTTGCTGAACCTCGGGCCGCAGCAGATGATTCTCGACACCCGCCAACTTTTCGATCGGTACGTCGGAATCTGCAACGACATTGCCTGCCGCGGAGATGAGGGTGACGCGGGCATCCCATACTTTGGCCAGGTTCACGATAGACAACTCGCGTCCTTCCTGATTCGGAAAAGTTTGTGCGGAGAGGAAGAAATGCACCGCATCGGCCCTCTGCTCGAGTTCGTGCACGAGTCGGTCCTTGAAGAGCGATTCTGTCTCGAAGCTCGAAATCGCAGCAACCGTGGAAATGATGACGACGGCGAGGAGAAGATACGTGAGAGTTATTTTGGTCTGGATCCGCTTCATGGCTGAGCCTTACAGCGATAGCCGACACCCTTGACCGTCTCGATCATGTCGGCATACTTGCCTAGCTTTTCTCTAATTTTTCTGATGTGGACGTCGACGGTGCGATCGACAACAAACACTCCTTCGCCCCACACGGCGTTGAGCAAGACATCTCTCGAGATGACGCGTCCGCGATGGCGAACGAGGTAAACGAGAGTCTCGAACTCCTTCTTCGGAAATACCAGATCCTTAGATGCGAGCACAACCGTGTAGTTTGGAACGTTGATCTCCAGCTCATCGACGCGAAGAACGTCCGCAGTCTCCACAGATTTGTGGTCCGACTTTTCCCTCCGGAGCACTGCCCGCACGCGGGCAACAAGTTTCTTAATGCTAATGGGCTTCACGATGTAATCTTCCGCGCCAAGTTCGAGACCGATCACTTCGTCAACTTCCGAGCTCTTCGCCGTAAGGAAGAGTACGGGAATCTTTTTCGTCCTTTCGTTGCGTTTCAGCTCACGAAGCACGTCGAGGCCGTTCATTTCCATCATCATGATATCCAGCAGAATAAGATCGACGTGACGTTTTACCTGTTCGAGTGCTTGTTTCCCGTTGCGGGCCGTGAGAACTTTGTAGCCCTCTTTCTCGAGGTTGTACTGCAACATTTCGACGATATCATTTTCGTCGTCAACAACAAGTATAGTATTTTGCATGGTGTCCGTTGTTTTTATCCTGAAATATTGTACGGGTCAAATCGTTGGAGGCTGCTGAATTGTTGAAACGTACGCAGTTTTTCCACCGGGGACATGTTATCGATGAGCGGGATCGGGCGCTCGTTGTTGTACCGATACAGGTACTTTGCCGCTTCTTGCTGGAGTTCGTCGGGCGAGGCAAAGGGTTTGGAGCAGTAGGGCTCCACCTCGTCGAACCGCTTAATTCTTTCCATAAACCTGTTCACCGCG
Organism: uncultured Chitinophagaceae bacterium; assembly: GCA_964471785.1. Lineage (GTDB taxonomy): Bacteria > Bacteroidota > Ignavibacteria > UBA10030 > UBA8401 > JAGVPT01. The sequence goes on along the minus strand of CAYYHS010000034.1, from coordinate 5,356 downwards.
AGCTTCTTTTTCGAAGGGACATCATGTTTGATCCCCAACTTCCGGAGGTTCATTGTAAAAGCATGCGTCCTGGACCTGGGTTTGGCAACGCTCGCGAACACGTTATCCAGCGGCGTCTGAACATACCTGATCAAAAATGGAAAATGCATCAGTACAAATTGGACAAAATCGAGAGCAGAAAGCGTCGAATGCCGACCATAAATCTTTGTGATGCGCAGACGGGAACACTCATCGATTGCGCTATATTGTACCAGCCGCCGCTTCCCGGCCTCGTCTGCAATGAACTTGAACGTCAGGATAACGCGGTCACCCGGGAGGAGGGCGTCGTTCGGCCGCACTTTGCGCCGGTGCGATTTCTTCAACTTCATATCGACGCCCGACCGCTTCAATAGCTTCCAGATCGCACTCTCCGACAATTCTATATCATACCAGATGGAGAGGTAGAGCTTCAGTCTTTTCTGCCCGAATCCGGTCTTCTCCCGAAGTTCGCGAAGACGCTGGACAATAGCCGGCGACGTCGCACGCGGGCTGTGATGAGGCCGACGCGAACGATCGCCGAGACTTGAAGCGTCCTGCGAAGATTTCCTGTAACGCTTCAGCCACTTGTAGAACGTCTTCCGGCTGATAGAATAGTGCTGACAGATCGAGGGAACATTCTTGTTCTCTTCGTACTCCCTCATCCATTCCATGCGCCGGGCTATCGCCGGGTCTGAGTTGCTCATGAATCTCTCGCCGCTTGGGCAAAACTGAACGGAGCAAAGAAAGACGCTTTAGGACGCCTTCTTTACTTTTTCAAACCGTTGTACGACCCGCGTTTCTCCTCCACTGACAACGGCAACCACAACAACGTCTCCGTCTGAGGCGAGAAGCGCTTCCTTTGCACGTTTGATCGCATCCACTTCGGTCCCCTCGATCGTGTCGTGTAACAGAGTCTTCGGCACTTCCAAGTACTTAAAGACCGATATTCGATATGTCATAGCCCTCCTTGTTGATTCATATAACACTCGACCGCTACTGCTTCGTTTCCAGAGATTCCCATAAGAGTTCCGCGATGTCTTTGACGGCAACCCGCTCATTTGCTTCTTTTGCTTTCACACCGTCGCTCATCATGGTCATGCAGAACGGGCAGGCAGTCGCAATAACGTCTGCATTTGTCGAGAGGGCTTCATCTGTCCGTTCAATATTAATTCGCTTCCCCTCTTTCTCCTCCATCCACATCCTGCCGCCGCCGGCACCGCAGCAAAAACCCTTCTCTCTGGATCGCGGCATCTCTCTTACCTGCGTCCGGGAGATCGAATTCAACACTGCGCGGGGCGATTCGACAATCCCGTTGTAGCGCGCAAGGTAACAAGAATCATGAATCGTGAACGTGGAGCCCTCCGTTTTGGAGGGTTTAAGCTTGCCAGCCCGAGCAAGTTCCAAGAGAAAATCTGTATGATGAACAACATCGAACGTACCGCCGAACTGCGGATATTCGTTCTTGAGCGAGTGGAAGCAATGGGGACACGTCGTCACGATTTTCCGTATGCCGTAGCGATTGAGCGTTCCGACATTTTCAGTCATGAGTGTTTGCGCCAGATATTCGTTCCCCATTCGTCGCGCGGCGTCTCCGGTGCATTTTTCCTCGAGGCCGAGGATGGCGAATTTCACTCCCGCATGCTTCATGAGCTTGGCAAACGCCTGGGTCACCTTTCGGTAGCGCGCATCGTACGATCCGGCACAGCCCACCCAGAAAAGGATCTCAGCGTCTTTAACATCTGCCATCCGCGGGATGTCAAGCCCATCGGCCCAATCCGCACGAGTCGCGTGGCTAAATCCCCAGGGAGTAAAATTACGTTCAAGATTGTCAAAGGTCGCACGGAGTTCCGGGGGAAACCGAGATTCGTTCAGCACCAACCCGCGGCGCATATCGACGATCTCATCAACGTGCTCGATCATGACGGGACATTCGTACACGCACGCCATGCAGGTAGTGCAGGCCCACAATTCCTCTTCGCTGATAAATTGATCGACGAGCCTGTGGCCCATCAGCGCCTCGGTGGCTTCCACATCCGATCCTTCAACGAGCAGCGGAGATTTTTCCATCGTGCGCCGGCGTGTATCGACTAGAATTTTTCTTGGCGAGAGCCGCTTCCCCGTCAGGTTCGCCGGGCAGACAGAGTCGCATCGGCCACATTCGGTGCATGTATAGCCGTCGAGAAGTTGCTTCCATGTCAGATCATCCGTGTCGAGCACGCCGAACTTTGTCGCTGTCTCGTCATTAAGGTCGATTCGCTTCAATGCCCCCCGTGCGTTCAGGCTTGAAAAGAAAACATTCGGAATGGATGTGAGAACGTGAAGATGCTTCGAATGCGGGAGGTAATTAAGGAAACCGAGGACAAGAAGGATGTGCGTCCACCAGAATCCCGAGCTCCATGCCGATGTCGCCGCTGATCCGGAAAACATTCGCGCCACATGGGATGACACCGGATAGCGCAATCCTGCCGCGTAAACGCCAAGAGAAATACGGCTGGCATTTTGAAGCAATAACGCCGAGACAATGAAAAAAATCCAGACGAGGATGAGCAGCGCGTCAATATTGCCGTGTCCCCCCACCTGCAGCCGTTTGATTCGTGAGACGAATCGTCTCCAGAGAGCAACGAGAACGGAAACAATCACGAGAACACAAAAGACTTCTTGCGACAGCGTGATGAGAGAATAGAACCGGCCAAGAAACCGGAATGAAAAATGTCCTGCTATCCCCTCGCCAATGGACTCGACCACCGCGACGACAAGAACCAGGAACCCCCAAAAAATTGCGCAATGAGTAAGTCCTGCAACAGGTTCCCGGAGAAGCTTGGATTGAAGCAGAGCTACCTTCGCGACCCGCTTCAGCCGCTCTCCAATGTTGTCAAAACGGTCATCGCGTCGTCCGGTCTGTAGGTACGACAAAAGCCGCCGCACGCTCACTCCAAAAAAAATGAACGACGCGACCAGTACCGCCGTAAAGACGAGGTTTTTCACTTCCATGGCATAGCACTTACTAGTAGGAGATACCAAACATCTTTGAAAGAGGAAACCGCCAAGGCGCAAAAAATACCAAGATAAAAAACAACCTTCTCTGTTTGCCCCATCTCAAAAATAATACTTCTCGTCTTCTTGGTCCATCTTTTGCTTGTTGCCCGTTAATAAGCCAATTGCTAAAGTCTTAATGTCCCTTCGAAGACTGTCACTGCATTTCCGATGATCGCCACCGATTTGGGCTTGCCGTGTTCAACGTTGACTTCCACTCGCACGCGTCCCGGCCTTCCGAGAACATCGCCTTGCTCTCCGATCATCTCAATTATACCATCAGATTTTCCTACGAGCCCCTGTTCAACCATATAGACTCCGAGCGGACCGTTCGCCGAACCGGTCACCGGATCCTCATTGATGCCGTCGTTGGGCGCAAAGAAGCGGGAATGAAACGTCGATGAGCGGTCGATCGTTTCGGTGGTAAAGACACAGACGCCGAGGAGTTTCCTTTGACGCAAAACCATTTTCATGAGTTCGAAATCGGGCCGCATTTCGAAGAGCGCTGAGAGACGCCGCACTCCGAGAAACGCATTTGTACTGACCACACAGGGGAGACGCTTGTCAAAGTCGTTGTCCTGGATGCCAAGTGCGGAAAAGAAATCGGTCTTGAGAGAATATGTCTTGACAAACTGCGGCATGGGCAGCGTAAACTTCACCGTAGCAGATCCGTTCTCTTTGTTGACCACGACGCCGAGCATTCCGGATGCGGTTTGGAGCCGGAATGAGTACGTCCCGTTCTTTTTCATGCCGAAAAGGCCTTCTTCGGCGAGGGCGTGAAAACCGGCGATTGTGGCATGACCGCAGAGAGCAACCTCGTTTGTCGGAGTGAACCATCGGATACAAAGGTCTGCCTGCTTGTTGGATGACGGCAGGATGAATGCGGTTTCGGGAAGGTTCATCTCCCGAGCCACGGATTGCATCTGTTCGTCGGTCAACGGATCAGATGGAAGCACGACAGCGGCCGGGTTACCCGCAAATGGACTAGAGGTAAATGCATCGATATGTTTGACCGTCAGTGAAGTCATTGTGGCCGCATCAGTGGCAGGGCAACCAAGGTTTGTTTTTCTTTTACATAATACACTGTCCCATCGTCGATAAAAAATGATTCGGGCACAGGGCTCGGCGTTGAGGAATTAATCACGTCGGCGAAAAGCTGTCTGCCGTTGGACTCATCGACGATGCAGAGCTTGTTCTGAAGATCTTCGATATTCTTTTCTTGATCATGACTTTGAAAAGCGTGATAATTAAACACCGCTTTCCCCCCGACACGGACGTATTCTACGCTGCCGCGCAGCGTCTCGCCAGCACAATATTTCGAAACCACCGGATTGACAATAGGATACTCGCTATCGTCGTGATGCAACGACTCGGGGAAAAGAAAATCGTTTCTGCCGCGGCTCAATTCTTTTTTCTCATAGGTATCCTCCGGCGGTTCCCTCAACTCCTGCAAGAATTCGCCAGTCGCCGCGTCCAGTTCATAATAGAGTCGCCGCTCAAAGAGGTCACGAAAACCTAGCACCCGGTCTCGCGTCGCATAGAGAAAGGCATATTCATTGTTGCGCCACAGTTCCTTACCGGTACCGAGATCAACGGCAATAATTTTACCATGTTCCGGCATGTCGGGCTTTCTGAAACCGTGAAGGAACACTTTGTCGTGGACGACTCCCTCGATCCCGATCCACCATGCCTCTCCAAAGACATTATGCTTCCAGAGAAGGTCCCCGTTGATCGCATTCAGGCAAAAAAATGATACTTCTTTCTTCTCGGTGTCCCGATCTTCTCCGAGAATAAAATTACTCTGCGAGAAAAGCAGACGCCAGAGAATTCCGGATGTCGTGTATGACCACGCAGGTTTCAACTGCTTTTGTTGAAAAAGGGATGAAATCTTCATTGGCTTCTGGAAGTTGGCGTAAACCGATCGCTCGATCAAAATAGCTCATTTTGGTCAGAGATTCAACGCTCAATCAATTTGCCGCGCCGGGGTTGAAACTCATCAATTCCATGCCTACATTAGAAAAAACTTCTCTGAAAAATCCGCTCCCGACTGTGATCCAGATTACACTCAACGGCAACTCCCTGACAATCCCCATCCTTGCCGAAGCTGCGATCAATCCCTCAAGGGCTTCGATCTCTCCGGAATCCAGGAAAAAGATGAAGCGATCCCGGGCACTGGTGGAAGAATGGCTTACAAAGAACCTGAGTATCTATGGAGTAACGACAGGGTTCGGTGAATTCAGCAATGTGCGAATCCCCATCGACAAGATCGAGGAACTTCAGGTCAATCTTATTTCGAGCCACGCGG
>CAYYHS010000033.1:6418-12596 GCA_964471785.1 uncultured Chitinophagaceae bacterium | reverse complement strand
TTCGCTGATGGAATAATAGAGCTTTTTTATTCCAGTCGATTTCATCAAACCCTCGTCATTGTGATTGACTAAACGCCACTGCAATAGTATAAAAAAGAGTCGATAGTTGCAAGAGCATCCCAGATTTTCGTTAGAGAACTTTTCCCTCAAAATTACTACTTTTGTGTGATTGAATTCCTCCGCGACGCAGGCGTATATTGGAACTGTCCCTATGCCGGTTGAACCAAAGAAATTAGCGAACGTTCGGCTCGATATTCAGGCGCGGCTCTCAAAAAAGTGATTGCCTTTGACAAATTTTCCCTTATATTTCTCCCCGGTGATCAGAGAATTTATTAGTTGCCGAATGACTCGACCAACCCCCTGCGATTATTCCATTCCATATCTCTTTTCATGAACCATTACAATAAGGAGCTCTTCACAATGAAAAAACTTTTACTCTTGGCTGTTTGCGGCGCCTTGATGCTTTCCGCTCCCGCGTACTCTCAAGGGCTGCAGGAGACTCTGCAAAAGGTGGCCGGCAACGCAGCCGTCGGATACGTTAGTCCCATCACGACCGGGTTCGGAACGGACCTGAACGGTGGATGGTTCCATAAAGCTCCCTCTACGACTATGTTTGGTTTTGACCTGGAGTTCGGTCTCGTTGCAATGGGAACGCCATATAAGGATGCAGATAAAACATTCGATACCAACGGAAATTTTCGTTTTGACGTAACTCAAACACAAGGGATTGTAGATGCAGCATTACCACCTCCCGCTGCGAATGACCCTTTGTTGGCCCAAAAGAATGCCCTCCGAGCCAGCCTGACGAACAAGATCGCAAATACAGATTTCAATGTCCGCATCAAAGGACCTACGGCGATAGGTAACACGTTCGTCAGCAATACAAAAACTCCGAATGATCAACTTTCTGTTACTCTTTCCGCACAGGGTATCACAATTCCGTACACAAATCCGATCACGCATATAACGAAGGATACAACTATCAATCTGCCGGCTACGGTGAAATTGTTGGGGGTCGGCGGCATCCCCAATATTCAGAAGCTCTCCTTCCTTCCACTAGGAGCACCACAGCTTACACTCGGCACGTTTGTCGGCACACAGTTCACGTTCCGTTACCTTCCCAGCTATACTATCACTGATGTCGGGAAGGCCAGCTACTTCGGATTCGGCGTCGCACATAACCCCGGCATCTGGTTTCCGACTCCTTTGCCGGTTGATTTCTCTCTTTCGTACTTTACGCAAACGCTGAAGTTTGACCCTTACATTAATGCCAAGTCCACCGCGTTCGGCGTGAACGTTAGCAAGCGGTTTGGCCCCGGCGCATTGAATATTACTCCCTATGCAGGCTTCTTGGTGGAGTCTTCAAAAATGACATTTACTTATACTCCTACAGCCGTTCTAGCAAACGGTGTAAAAGTTCCACAAGTGAACTTTGAAATCGATGGAGCGAACTCATCGCGTCTTGTTCTTGGGCTAAGTTTGAAGCTTCTCTTCCTCAATATCAACGCCGATTACGACATAGCAAAATACAACTCCTTTACAGGCGGATTGATGTTCATCATTTAATCTTCACCCTCTTCAAAAGACTGTGAGGCCGTCCCCGACTTTGTCGAAGACGGCCTTTTCTTTTTTCGCCTGTATTGCTATATTGCATGTACATCGGTTGCCGATGCGTTCGATCGAACAAACCAGACTCTTGTGATCTCGAGAATGCATTCACTATTCCGAGGCTATCCGCTCCGCGGCTCCGCACGCGCTGCAGTATGTACCCTCCTTATTCTCCTGGCCGGCTGCGATCTCTCACAGGACAATGAAGATTCTGCGACGAAGGCACAGCGGCTCCGGACCGAATCCGGGCAAAGCCTTGCCCAGCACGACGACTTTCACGCCGAGCAGCTTCTTTCCCAGATACTTCCTCTCGACCAGCAGCTCCAACAGTGGGAACGCCTCGCGGAAGATCAGTCTGCAGCGGCAAGGGTTCAAATGTCTTTGGGCCTTTTTCCTCCGGGGTTGGCTAACTATGAAGCGGCGTGGAAACATTACCGCCAGGTAGGAGACCATGCCGCCGAGATCAGAGCGATGAACGGGATCGGAAATTTTTATGTGGGGATGGGAGATTTCGAGAATGGCATCGATCTCCTGAAAGACGCCGTGGAAGTGAGCAGGCTCGCTTCGAACAACGAGCCCGACCCGGAAACATGTATGAACCTCGGCAATGCGTACTTGTGGTCGGGCCAATATGAAAATGCATTGAACCAGTTTGCAGCCGCACTCGGGGTGTTCAATAAACGGAGGTACCCGCCGGCTATTGTGCGGGCAAAAGCCCGGATCGGGTACGTATACGCCAAACTCGGAATGCGCGACGAGGCGCTTGGGACATATTCATCCATCGAGACCATGCTCGCCTCCGTTCAGAATGTTCTTGTGAAAGCCGAGTTCGATTACAATCGCGGAAGGGCCCTCGAACCGCTCGGCGATTGGACCGCCGCTGCAGAATCCTTTCAGCACGGGATTGCCACACTTGATGCCCTTCCGGGTCACGATCGAAATGATCAGACCAACAGTGAGCTCATCCTCTTGTACACTGCCCTCGGAAAAGTGTACGCTCACAATTTCACTTTCGCGATCGCCAGGCAAAATTATATCGAGGCGTACACCCGTGCTAAAGACGCAGGCAAGAAAATTCCGATCGGATATCTGCTCACGGCAATCGCTGATTGCGAGCGAAAAATCAGCGTCGTGAATCCGGCGCAGGAAAGCTCGATTGCCGCGAGCACGCTCTATGAACAGGCAATCACCCTCTTCTCGAGGATTGGAAACGCATCTGGAGAGTCATACGCCAATTACCGTCTGGGGACATTGAAGGAAGACGAGGGTGACATGGAGTCTGCCCTCCTCCTCTACAGGCGGTCATTCGAGTTGTGCAGCGCCGAGGCGGGCGAGTTTAAGAACTGGGATGCAGACGAAGAATACTTCGGTCTTCGCAATGCAGAGATTCACAGCACCGTTCCCTTCGCGCGAGAAACGTACTGGTACGAGCCGCTCGTCGCATCGCTGGCGCGGGAGGGACGCGCTGAAGAGGCCCTGCTGGCATTCGAGGAAGCAAAAACAAAGATCCTGTCCGCACAGTTGCGATCATTTCCGTTTGAGTTCAGGGATGGCGAGGAAAAGAACAGCGTCGAGTCGATTGTTCGCCAATTCAGATCGGAAAGCATTGTTGAAGCAGCAGTGTCGTTTCAGAAGGGACTGAACGCAAACCAGAAAGACGGACAACGGATGGAGGCTGAAGAAAATGAGCTGAAGGAACTAAAGGACGAGCTCCGCACGAAGGGTACTTCGCTGTCTCAAAAATATCCTCAGCTCGAGGTGCTTTTTCGAACGCCGACTCTGGGAGAAGCTGAACTCCGGAATGCGCTCTCGTACGGCAGCGTTGCGCTGGATTATCTCATTGCCGAAGACCGAATTATTATTTTCGTCATTTCATTCGATGGAATGGGGCGTCAGATACCGGTCAACGTCGTCGAGGTCCCCGCCTATAAGGATATCGTCCTGGAAAAAATGCGCCAGTTCGATCTCATGCTCCGCGAACATATTCACAGTATCGGCACCGGCTACATTCAAACGACGGATATCGAACGGGTGTCGCAGGAGTTATACAATTACTTCCTCCGGCCGGTGGAGAGGCTTTTTGTTCAAAGAGTGCTGATTGTGCCCCCCGCAGAGATGGAGCAGATCCCCTTCCACGCATTTACACGCTCAACATCGGAAGGGTTCAAGCCGATGATGGAAATTGCCGACGTGTCGTACCTCCCGTATCTCGCTGCGATCAAAGGTCTGCAAACTCCCCCGCGGTTCGTCAATGCGGTGGTCGCTGTCGGCAACCCGCGCGGTAACAACTGGCCGCTGGATTTTGAACTAAGGGACATCAGGAGTTTTTTCCGCAGCGCGACGGTTTCCGTATCTCAAAACGCGAACGAAAAACAACTCTTCGAGTCCTCGGGGGATGTGCTTCAGCTCTCGACCGACTTCGTTACCGACTCGCTCTTCGCCGGCCATTCGACGTTTGTCCTCTCGAGCGGAAGCATTACAAACCCCGATGCCGACCTTCCTATTGCCGACTTCCTGCGCCTTCCCCAATATCCGATCGTCTACCTTTCGGACGAGCGAAACGACGAGAGTGGATTAACCCCGCTTCATGCCGCGCTGCTGATGATGAACGGTTCTTCCAATATCATCCTGGCGATGAAACCGATGGAGCCGAAGGCGAGCAAGTTTTTCAGCGAGAAATTCTACTCCACATTGTCAAAAGGAACGAATGTCAACGAGTCATTCCGTGCGGCAGTGATCGCGATGAGCACGTCGCGAAATTTCGGAGCGCCGTATGAGTGGTCTCAGCTTTTTAAATTTGGGAAATAGAGGTAAATTCCGGTGTTTCGGGGGTACTGGGTTTTTGTTCCGGCAGGTTATCGCAGCACTTTTACTTTGACGCTTCCGAGGCCCGACTCGACGTAGATATTCATCTTTCCTTCTGCCGAAGAATAGTTCGGCGTCACGTAAACACCCTTCCGCTCTTCGTCGAATTCCTTGTCGATCGTGAAGTTGGAGAACCAGTTCTCCTGGTAGTGTATTTTTGCGCCGGTTTCTCTCGGGATGGCAATTGTGACCGCCCCCAGTCCGATCTTGATCTTCACGTCGACCTCGCGGTCGATCGTTCCCTCGAAATTAAGGTAGTACGAACCGACGCCGCCTTCAAATGTCATATGACTGAAGTTCGCGTTGCACAGCTTTTCTCCGACAAACTTGCTCACACCCGACTTAATTTCAAGTTCCTCGATCTCGCTTTTGTTCCGTTCTCCGAAGTAGAGGCTCGTCGAGCTTGCGCCAGCGGACATCTTGAATTCTTTTACATCAAGCCCTGTCATATCGAAGTTTCCCCGCCCAGCACCGAGTTCGGCATCGATCGACAACGGCACCTCCTCGGTAAATTGCATGTACCATTTTCCGTTTTCCAGATGATCATGGTCTTTGTCTTCATCGTCGTCGTCGTTGAAATGGAGCGAGAGGGATTTATTCCCTTCGTTTTCGGGCGCGAGCTCAAGGTACCCTACATCGCCCTTAAGGCGATAATTGATATCCACGTTCGGCTTGCGATCATCCTCGGTCTTTACGTCGAACACCATAATCTTGTCGGAAGGGCCTTTCGAGCAGACCACTGTCCCAAATGAGGATTCGATTCTGATCCGGACTTCCTTTTCAGAAGTTCGTTTAATTTCCTTGTGGAGGCCACCGGCGAACGACTGCACCGCTGCGGACGCGCACAACAGCATGAGCAGAGTGCCTATTCGAGGGTATGTTTTCATAGTTTTCACCCGACGAGATAACTCAGCGACATTTTCTCTTTTATTCTTACGAGAAACAAATGGCGGAGTTTCGGGCCAGATCAATATAATTGGATTTTTCTGCGGAGGTTTTTGTAGAGCATTTCTCGGGCACGGAAGATATGGGCCTTAACGGTGCCTATCGGAAGTCTCAATTCCTTTGCGATTTCGGCGTAATCCTTCTCTTCCGAATGGCGCATAAAAATCACAGCCCGGTATTTTGGGGGAAGGTCTTTAATAGCCTGGTCGAGAAGCCGTGTGCGCTGCCGGGCTATAAGTTCCCGGTCCGGCTCGTAGGTCGAGTCAGGGATTTCAAAAGTGAATTCCCCATCTTTGGATTCAATCGGCTTATCGATGGAGAACGTTTGCAGCTTTCTTTTGCGGATATAATCGATGCAGTTGTTTGTCGCAATTTTGAACAGCCAGGTCGAAAAAGCAAATTCCTCGTTGAAGCTAGAGAGAGATTGGAACGCCTTGATGAATGCTTCCTGCGCGAGGTCCTCGACTTCATCTTTCTCCCGGATCATCCTGTAGAGCAGGTTGCAGATCGGGTCGTGGTACTTCTTCATGAGCGCGCGGTACGCGGTCTGGTTTCCCGCGATCGCTGCCGCGATGAGACGCGAGTCTTCGGCACGGGAGTCGAGTTTGCGCTGGCTGAGAGCTTCCACTTTCGGCGGGGGGAATTTCGGAGCGTTGCGTTTCGAAGGAGTCTTCTTTGCTCTCGTCATTGAAGATGGGAATGAATTGATAGCGTTTCCAAGATGATATTAGTTAAAAAATGGAGGAATTGCAAGACGCGG
>CAYYHS010000033.1:0-6318 GCA_964471785.1 uncultured Chitinophagaceae bacterium | reverse complement strand
GCCAACATGAGTCACTGCCGAAAACGCGAAGGCAAATCAAGAAATAAGCGAGAAGAAGGAAGAAGAAACCTTCAAAGGGTTTCTGCTTGCTAATGAGTTGGCACGCGGGATTTTATTTTTTAGACGGTTATGTTGAGATTCCCTCCATTATTTTGTACTATGGAATGTCTGATTCTCACATTTATCTTTTAATTTACTTCGAACTTGTTTTTATGCCAGTAGCAATCATCGTGGGAGCTCAGTGGGGGGATGAAGGTAAGGGAAAAATTGTCGATCTCCTCAGCGACAAGATCGATATTGTCGCCCGGTACCAGGGAGGAGCGAACGCCGGCCACACCGTTGTCATCGGCGCAAAAGAGTACGTGCTCCATTTGATCCCATCGGGCATCTTTCACAAACATGTCACCTGCGTCATTGGAAACGGGGTCGTGATCGATCCGATGGCGTTGATGGACGAAATTGCCATGATCAAGTCCTTCGGGATCAAAATCGAAGGGCGGCTGTATATCAGCCACAACGCACATCTGATCATGCCTTATCACAAGCTGCTCGATAATATCCGTGAACAGGGAACGAACAAGATCGGCACAACGGGAAGAGGCATCGGACCGGCCTACATCGACAAATATATGCGCACCGGCATCAGGGTGGTCGACCTCCTCGACCGGCGAGTTCTGAGCGACAAACTAAAATCCAACATCCAAGAGAAAAACCAACTGCTGAGCAAAGTGTATGGTTCGGCAGAAATCGATGTCGACAAAATTATCAGCGAGTACGAGGAATTCGACAAGAAGATTGACCCCTTCGTCACAGATACCTCGCTGTACCTGAACGCTGCCTTGAGGAAGAAGAAACGTATTCTTGCTGAAGGAGCACAAGGGGCTCTCCTCGACGTCGATCACGGCACATATCCTTTCGTTACCTCCTCCAATCCGACAAGCGGCGGAGCCTGCACGGGCCTTGGCATTCCGCCCACTGCGGTGAACAATGTCATCGGCATCGTCAAAGCATATTCCACGCGAGTCGGCAACGGACCTTTCCCGACGGAATGCCTGGACGAGACCGGCGAGAAACTTCGATCCGTCGGACATGAATTCGGTGCAACAACAGGCCGGCCGCGCCGCTGCGGACATCTCGACATGATAAGCCTTAAGTACTCGCTCATGGTAAACGGCGTCAGAGAGATTGCCCTTACCAAGCTCGACGTCCTCGACGAATTCGACGAGATCAAGATCTGTACTGGATATGAAATCGGCGGCCGGATTCTTAAATCTTTCCCGACAGACCTCCAGACCCTGGAAAACGTCACTCCGGTCTACCAGTCGTACAAGGGCTGGAAGGAAAAAATCTCAGCTGTCAAGCAATACCGTAAGCTGCCGTCGCGTGCGCAACGATACATCGAAACGATTGAGAGAATGTCGGGAGTTCCTGTCTCAATCATCTCCGTCGGCGCACGCCGCGATCAAACAATAAAGCGATAGGAGAAAAAGGCGGATCGTTATGGAGGGAACAGGCCGCTGCCGCGAAGCAGCATTCTAACTTCCCCCTTTCATTATCAGATTCGCCCCCTTCCATGAAACTCAACACTCGCGGTCCGAAATCCGCCAACATAAAGACGGCGCTACTCCTGGCGGCGTTCGTCATTATTATCCCAATGCTTTTCTACACGCACAACCTTGTTGACCGGCTGCAGAAGAACGAGCGCGAGGTGGCATCGATGTATGCGAAATCGCTCGAATACCTTGCCAATAGCCCCTATAGCGGCACAGATTACAGTTTTATTTTCGATGAGCTGATCCGCTCAATCGACTTTCCTATTATAGAGTCCGATTCGGCAAATCTAGAGATCAAGGCGTCCCGCAACATCGAACTCGATACGACGCTGTCCACGTCTGACCGCGACGCCTATCTTCGGTCGCTCATCCGTGGAATGGACGATATCAACCATCCGATTGTCGTTTCATACCAAGACACGATTGTCCTGAGCAATGTCCATTATGGAGAGTCCCCTCTCGTCACGAGACTGCGGTGGCTGCCTTACATAGAGATTGCGATTGGCGCGCTCTTCATCTTTATCGGATACACCGGTTTCAGCTACATCAAACGAAGTGAACAGAGCAATATTTGGGTCGGCATGGCACGAGAAACAGCTCACCAGCTCGGCACCCCCCTGTCCAGCTTGATGGGATGGATTGAGATTCTTAAGCTTCAGGAGCCGCAAACTCCGAAGCTGACGGAGACTATCGCAGAGATGGAAAATGATCTTCTACGGCTCAGCAAAATTGCCGATCGTTTTTCGAAAATCGGATCGAAGCCCGATTTGCGCGAGGAGAACCTGAGCGACATCGTGAAAGGCGTGATCAGCTATTTCGAGAAGCGAATACCACAGATGGGAAAAAGAGTTGATATTGTCCTCGAAACGATGGGCCCTGTTCATGCCAAAATCAACCGTGAGTTATTCGAATGGGTGGTAGAGAACCTGGTAAAGAACGGCCTTGACGCCATGGAAGATGGCAAAGGACAAATTTCAATCAAGCTTCAAAGTTCGGGAGGGGGAGCGATCATCGACGTCAGCGACACGGGGAAGGGAATTGACGCGGCGTACAGAAAAGATATTTTTCGTCCCGGGTTCAGCACTAAAAAACGGGGCTGGGGCCTGGGACTAAGTCTTTCCAAAAGAATCGTGGAGACGTATCACAAGGGAAAGCTATCAGTGAAGGAGAGCAAGCTCGGCGTGGGAACGACGTTCAGAATAAAGCTTCGGGAATGATAAAACCAGATCTCTTATACGCTGTGGGTTTTCACATCGGATGAAGGGAGCACGTTAGCATCCTTTAATCCCTTCATCCGCTGTTATTCTCCCCGATCCGCTTAGCTCTGCGGCGGATACTGCAGCTTCGGCTTAAAGACAGACCAGCCGATTAACCCGCCGAGCGTCGAAAAAAGGACGTCGATAATCAGGTTCAAGAATAGCGAAAAGAACATTCCAAAAAACGATATCTTCTCCTCCATTCCCTGCTGGATCATCTGTTCCACATTCTCGGGCAATTCTACATTCATTCGGTGAATAATCTTCATCATCATCTCTAAAGCGATGTTGCCGAAGATCAGCATGACTGCCATACTGATCATCGTGCCGGCAACCGCCGCGATCACTCCTGCAAACGCTCCGAGACGAACACAATCATTCGACGTCAGCGGATCCATTCCCGGGGTGAGTTCTTGTTTGTAAAAGAAGACCGCGAGAAATCCCCCGGACAAAATTCCTGCGCAGCAGCAAACATTGATGAGATTAAGTCCCGGGATCGCTGAGATCCCTGCGATGATTAATCCGCCGTATAATGCCGGCATGAGTCTATCAGGTTTTGGTTGCATACGAAGTCCGATTAGGTTTGTGATTGCACAGATCAGGCAGATGTATCTCTGATGACAGATTCCGCCCCTTAGAATCAGGCGATTGATCGCCGATCGACAACAATCCCAGCTGCTCCTCGTGAGACGCAAGTCCGAGAACGGCGGGGAGTTGTTGGAACAGCGAAAAGGATACCTCCTCCAAGATGGGGACGAGAACAACGCTCAATGCAAGGCCGAAAAGGAATCCCGTGATTAGGCGTGTCGCTGCAGTGCTGTCGTGAAATCCAAGTGTCGCAAGACCAACATCCAATCCCATCGGTATCAGAGAAGCGACGAGCAGTCGCGATGATGGTATGGCAGCAATCTTGGTCCGGCTAAGCAGTGGAGAGAAAACAATTCCCAAAAGAAACGATGTGTAGATCGCGAAACAGCGGATGCAAACGGCAAACTTATGGCCGGCAATATGGAAGGAACGTGAGTCGAATTGGTGGCAGACGCGGGAGAAGAACTCGTATAGAAATGAGGCCGCGCCCGATGCAACGCCGCCGAGAGAAGCCAACAGCGGAGTTGCAACGGTTGCAACACACCATAAGAGAGCGGCAACAAGAAGAACTCGGCGCGGTGTCATACGCTGAGAATAATAAAACAAATGGAGGGAAGAATCAAGAAAAAGTTTGAGTGGCGCGACCTAAAACGCTCATGGTGCAACGCCACCCAATTTTTATTTGATCATCAGCATCTTCTTCGTATCGACAAAATTGTCCGAACGAAGAGTGTAGAAGTACATCCCGCTGGGAAAATTGCTCCCCTTAAAGCTTACATGGTTCAAGACCCCGGCTTCGATATTTCCGTTCACCAATGTTGCAATCTCCTGACCGATCATGTTATAGACTTTCAGCGTAGTGCGTCCGGTAGCTGGGACGGCAAATTCGATACTTGTCTCAGGATTGAAGGGATTCGGATAGTTCTGTCCGAGCACAATCGCGTTCGGTGATACTCCGACTGTCGCTTCGACGGCAACACTATATTGAAACTTCCCGCCGCGGTCGATTTGTCTGAGGCGGTAGGAATACTTGCCTAACCCGGCATTGTCCGTGTATGAATAATTGTGCACGGCATTGCTCGTTCCATTTCCTTGCACGAACGCTACCTTTGTCCAATTGTTGATTGTTGATTGTTCATTGTTCATTGATTTCCGCTCGACGTCAAACCCGTAGTTGTTGACTTCTGTCGCGGTGCTCCATGCAAGCTTGACGATGTTCTTGCCGGCAAGTGCGGTGAAGGAAGCGAGTTCGACAGGAAGTGGACCGTCGTTTGTGACAGAAATGTCATCAATGCTTATTTTTGGACGGCTACCCGCGCTTCCGCCCGTACCGTTGTAATAATAAAACCTTACCCTCGCAACGGCAGAGTTATTGAACGAGGCAGGAAGTTGAACAGCTGTTATCGTGCCGCTCGTCGGTGAATTGTTTGTAACATTGGGCACTTGGGCTGCCGTTAGTTCTGTAAAGTTGGCACCATCGGTGCTCGTGTAAACCCTTAGAGATCCGTTGCGATTTCCGGTACTATTATTTACTGATGCCCATGAAAACGACAAGGTGCCCGCCAGGTAACCACCCGATGCTGAAAAATCCAAGCATAGGTCGATTGCCGTTGCACTCGAATTGTCGGTCGCTCCCGTGGCCAGCAAGACGATCGTCCCGGCGAGATTTCCTGCAAGTGATCCTCGTTGAACGCCGCTAGAACCGCCAGAAGTCGTAAAAGTAACGGTTGAAACCGTTGTCTTCATTCCATCCGGAATCGTTCCGGCATTATTGATCGTTACTGCACCAAAGTGAGTCGCGCCGCTACCACTGGCAAAATTGTCAGACCAATTTGCGATGTCAGCAAAATCCTCTGAATATGTTGATGACATCGGAAACGGTGTTTGCCCCCACGCCGTTGTGTTATGCAACACGGTGACGAAAAGCGCCGCCGTCAAAACGATACTAGACTTTTTCATACTATCACCCCCAAATAAAGTTCACAAAAAATGTTGTTTGATTTTGGATCTGCCCGGAATTGGATGATTCACTCTTTTCACTTTGACATATCTTAGTGCCTTTCATCTTTCCATGAACTCCGAGTACAAAAGAGATCAGCAAAACACTGAATCTCGAATCAGCCGGACGAGTGAAGGAGTCCCCTTCTATCTGTTGTGGAGGCGCACTCTTCATGGCTCATGAGTGTCCGCGATATTCCACCACTTCCAGATATTCCTAGCCGCTTCGGTTTCTTGAACTATTAGGTCATCGACCCTGGGCTCAGCATGTTATTTTCCGCGGGGGAGTGAGCATCATCGCGGGAGGGAGAGAAAATACTTGCGAGGAACTCGGTCACTGCAAATGGGGGCTACAACAAATGAACCGAAAAGTATTTTAACGGTAGTGAAATAGGGAGGGTGAGTCGATTCTTTAGCGTTGGTGCCCTTGGTGCCCCCCAGCCTTACAACACCCCGGTTTCGGAGTGGCGCTTACTTGCGCCAGGCATCATCGCTTTTCATCCCCGCCAAATATTGATATTCGGAAGGAGAAAAGCAAATAGTTTTTGAAGGCAGATTCTCTTCGCCGCCCCCTCATAAAAAAATAACCGCTCTCAACATCGGGAGCGGTTATTGTACTAACCTACAACGTTACCGAACACTTACTTCATCAACAACATCTTCTTCACCTGAGTGAACGGCTGAGTCTTGCCATCAACCGGATCTGCAATAATCCGGAAGAAGTAGACACCGCTGCTCACGAGGTTGCCGCTGTAATCCTTACCGTTCCACACCACCCTGTAATAACTCGGAGTCTGAACATCGTTCACGAGTGTGGCAACTTCCTGCCCAAGAACCGAATAGATCTTGACACTGACATGACTTGCCTGGGCGAGGCCGTAGAGGATTGTTGTTGAGGGGTTAAACGGGTTCGGATAGTTATT
>CAYYHS010000032.1:0-12827 GCA_964471785.1 uncultured Chitinophagaceae bacterium | reverse complement strand
CTCGCAGACTCAACGCGCGTGACACTCGCCCGGCAGGATTGACGATGGATCTCTTTAGCCACGTTCGGCGTCATGCAAAGGCGGTCCTGTTTTCCGTAACCATCTGCGTTCTTTCGGGCATCGCGTTGATGCTCAATATGCCGATCTCTCTCTTCCCCGACATTACATTTCCCCGAATCGTCATTCTTGCAGATAACGGGGAAGAGCCCGCCGAACGCATGATGGTAGAAGTCACCAAGCCGCTGGAAGAAGTTGCCAGCTCGATTCCCGGTGTGAGAATTGTTCGCTCGATTACTGGGAGGGGATCGACGGAGATATCGATCGGCCTCGAATGGGGATCGAACGTCCTCCAAACACTTCAACTGCTGCAAGGCCGGATCGCAAACATCCGGAACATCCTTCCCCCGAACGCCTCCGTGCAAGTGGAACAAATGAGCGTCTCGGTTTTTCCGATCCATGGATACAGCTTAACCTCGGACAAACTGAGCATGGTGGAACTCCGCGATATCGCGTTGTATCAGATCCGGCCGGCTCTCATGAAGGTGAAAGGTGTGGCAAGGGTCGAGATAACAGGCGGAGACACGCGCGAATTTCAGATCACGGTCTCACCCGAGAAACTATCCTTGTACCGGCTCGACATCCGCCAGGTGTCGGACGCGATCGAGAAAACAAATTTTATCTCGTCTACAGGGCTTGTCGATAACAATTATCAGCTTTACCTTTCGCTCGTTTCCGGTTTATTGAAAAACATCGATGATATTCGTGCGGTCACTGTTGCAGTCCAGAATGGCGTACCGATCAAAGTTTCCGATGTCGCCGATGTTCAACCTTCCGTCGCGGACAAGTATATTCGCACGACGGCAGGGGGGCATGATGCCGTGCTCATGAATATCATCAAGCAGCCGACGGGAAGCACCGTTCAGATCGGAAAGGATGTCGCCGCCGAAGTCGCGACGTTAAACCTGCCCTCCGGAGTCCACTTCGAGAATTTCTACGACCAGGGGAGCTTCATCATGAGTTCCATTGCGAGCACCAGAGACAGCATTATAATAGGTGTTGTGCTGGCGATGGTGGTCATATTTCTCTTTTTGCGAAGTTGGCGTATCAGCCTCGTCATCCTGCTCGTCGTGCCTGCGACCATTGCGGCAACATTTGCCTGCCTCGCCGCAGTCGGTTTAACGATCAACATCATGACCCTGGGGGGAATTGCCGCTGCCGTCGGCCTGATCATCGACGATTCCATCGTGGTCATCGAGCACATCTTCACACACTTTTCAAAACGGAATGAACACTCGGGAGCAGGATTAACATTCGGAGAAACGACGGGTCCCTCGCTCAAAGAACTGATGCCGGCCATCTTCGGCTCAACGGCCAGCACCATTGTCATCCATATTCCGTTAGCTTTTCTCGGGGGGGTCACCGGGGCGTTTTTTACATCGCTTTCTGTTACGATGGTATTCGCGATGCTTCTCTCATTCCTCTTTTCCGTCACGCTGGTTCCTCTGCTGTCGATGCTTTTCATCCGCGAGAATGAGATTGCAAGGGAGGTCGAACATCACAACCGCCCCTCGCGGCTTCTTGCACAGTACGAACGGGCGCTTCGGAAACTTCTTCGCTATCGATGGCTGGTTATCCCGGCGACCTTCGTCATTGTCGCAGCGACCTACGTTTTGTATCAAAACATCGGGAGTGATTTTATGCCCGAGATGGACGAAGGGACGTTTGTTCTTGACTACAATTCTCCCCCGGGAACTTCACTCGACGAGACTAACCGCATATTGATGCACGTCGAAAAAATCATCATGGCCGAGCCAGAGGTTGAGTCGTACTCCCGGCGGACCGGCACGCAACTTGGCTTTTTTCTTACAGAAGTTAACAACGGCGACTATCTCGTGAAGCTGAAGAAGAAGCGGTCGCGCCGCATCGAGGAGGTCATGGATGAAGTCCGCGAGAAAGTGGAATCGAGCGAACCAAGCCTGCGCATTGAATTCGGCCAGCTCATGATGGACGTCATCGGCGATCTCACGAACAATCCGTCGCCGGTAGAGATTAAGATCTTCGGAGACAACACGGAGCAATTGCAGGCGAAAGCAGAGGAAGTAAAGAAACTTATCGAAACGGTTCCCGGAGTAGTCGATGCGTTCAACGGAATCGTCATCTCAGGACCTTCGTTGATCGTCACTGTGGATGCTGCTCGGGCTGCAAGAGCCGGATTAAATCCTGCGGACGTTCGAGACCAATTGCAGACGATGATGAGAGGATCTGCTGAGAGTACGATTCAAAAAGGGGAGAAGCTCATTAGTGTCCGGATCCGCTTTCCGAATGAGTATCGGACTGATATTGAAAAGCTTGCGCAGGTTCGATTCTTGAGTGCGGCCGGGATTCTGGTTCCACTCTCCACGATCGCAACGATTCAAACGACAACAGGTCAGGCCGAACTCGACCGGGAACGCTTGAGCCAGTTCGTAGCGGTCACCGCGCGTATCTCTCAGCGTGATCTTGGAAGCACCATCGTCGACATCAAAACAAAACTCTCAAAGAGTTTTCATCTTTCGAAAGGAATGACGATGGAATTCGGCGGCGTGTATCAAACGCAGCAGGAATCGTTCCGCGGCTTGTTGCTTGTTGCCATCGCTGCATTTATGCTCGTCTTCGTGGTGCTCTTGTTCGAGTTCGGGGAGTTTGCCGTTCCTCTTTCGATCTTCGTCGTCAACGTGATTTCGTTATTCGGTGTACTGGGAGCTTTGTGGATTACCGGTGTGACGTTTAACATCTCGAGCTTTGTCGGTATTATCATGATCATCGGTATCGTAGCCGAGAACGCTATCTTTGTTATCCATCAAGTAAAAATATTTCAAGCACTCGGAATGGAGTTGGACGAGGCACTGGTTCAGGCAGCATCGCGCCGCGTCAGGCCGATTCTCATGACGACGCTGGCCGCCGTATTTGCGCTTCTCCCTTTATCGCTCGGCATCGGCGCAGGATCACAGATGCAGCAGCCCTTGGCGATTGCTGTGATTGGAGGGTTTTCGGTGTCAAGCCTTATTTTGTTCTTCGGCCTCCCATTGATCTATAGATTACTGAAGCGTTAGCGAGGAATTCAGCAAAAGGGGGATGTTTTGAACCCAAAATTGATGAGTTGGAGACCAAAACAGGCTAAAATAGCCGGTTTTTCGGGAATTCTCGCCAAACATCAGGTGTTCAACTCTGTAAGGATAGCTGCTTCGAGTCCCTCCCGTAAAGACCGTAGATCTTCAAATACGTGATCTACTGCATTGCTTTGTCAACGCAATTTTTTATCTTGTATGCAGTCAAAAGGAACAAAAGCCGCACATCTCAAGAGCGCTTCTGTTTGTAGGTAGGCCAAACTAATAGGTTGAATGTGGGAACATCGAAGGTAATGATCGGCCTTGGGATTTACGCTGTCATCGGATTGTATGCCATGGCATTCAACACGGCTGACCTGTCGGTGAACAATTCTTCCCAGTCCCAGGCATACCATGATCGCGCACAGCAGATTGCAAACATAGGAGTGAAGTTTGCAATCGGAGATGCCGGCGCTTCGACGACGCCTTCTCTAGCAACAACGACAGTGAGCCTGATGAGCGGAAGCGTCACGTATGTGACGGACCGGCCCGCAGGAGTTGCTGGAAACCAAATGCGTGTGACGTCGACCGGAACGTACAATTTATATTCAGTGACAACGGTTGCGATCCTTTACTACAACGGCACCAAATGGATCATGCAGCGAATCTACCAGGTTCCGGACGCGGCCGAGTACTCGAGGTTGAGTTAACAGGTTCAGAAGTTTGCTATTGGCTGGCAAATCGAAATGCGATACAGTGAACGTATCGCATTTTTCATGTACGGGGGATCGCACGCCCTGAATCGGCCCCCGAAAAAACGATGAAGAAACCGGTCACGAGACCCGATGAGCTCACGAGCGAAGACACTCCGGCAAGAAAATCGCAAACATGAGTCACTCATGGTTCAGCGCTGGTTGAGCCCTCTTCCTCCAAAAAAAATTCTAGCGGTCCGTCTGCAAGCACTTGGCGACACGGTCATCACGCTCCCGTACCTGCAATCACTCCAGAATACATTGCCTTCAACGCGAATAGATTTTCTCACCCGCGAAGAGTTTCAGGATCTCCCCCGCAGCCTGAATTTGTTTCATCACGTACACACAATCGGCGGCGGAAGAGATTCTTCAAAACAACTTGTATCGGCGTTGGGGCTCATCCCGAAGCTACGAACAGAGAAGTACGATGTTGTGATCGACCTCCAAAGAAATCGGTTAACCCGGCTCGTGCGGATGATTTTACATCCCAAAAGTTTCTCCGAGTTCGACAGATTCTCGCTCGCGAGCGCCGGTGAGCGAACGAGAACGACAATCGACAGGCTGGGGTTTCGAACTATCGATGCGGTATTGCCGGCTCTTCGCCTTCGCGACGAGCAATACGGGATCGATAAACTGATGGAATGCGGTTATGATCCCTCAAAGATCTTGATTGTGCTCAATCCAGCCGGGAATTTCGTGACCAAATCGTGGCCTCTCGAGAATTATGTCGAATTCGCGAGGCTTTGGAGAGAAGCTGTAAGTAAAGATACTCAGTTCTTAGTTCTCGGCCTTACCACGATCGCCGAAAAAGCGCTTGGTCTCGAAAATTGGATTGGGAATGGATTGATGAACCTGGTGGGGAGAACGACGACAAGTGAGGCGTTCAACATCCTCAGCCATGCCAGCCTCGTTCTCTCGGAAGACTCTGGACTCCTGCACATGGCGTGGGTAGCAGGCGTGCCGACAGTAGCTCTTTTTGGCTCATCGAGAAGCGTTTGGTCGCGGCCATTAGGCAACGTTTCGGTCTGTCTCAATTCGTCGGATCTTGAGTGCGGCGAATGCCTTCAGCCGACATGCCGGTTCGGCGATGTGCGATGTCTCACCCGTTACACGCCCGGATTTGTGTTCGATACAGCCAGGAAATTGCTGGCGTTGTGATGATCTTCTTACCATTAAGGTTGGTTTGAGTGGCAAACAAGCCCAGCATAGCGTTGATAGTCCCGGGGGGATTCGGTGAGGATGACAACGTCCCGGTGTTGCTCGATCTTCTCTGTCGACTGGGCGATCTATACATGATGAACCTCTATTCGTTTTCCAGGGTAAAAATCCATCCGCGACTTGTTGCAAGCGGGTGTAGTGTAACTTTTCCGCCGAAATGGATTGAAAAGATCAGTTTTCTGAAGGCTCTCTATTACCTATGGCGGATTGTGCAGGATTCCGCTCGCACGCGCTTTAGTCTCGTTCACGCATTTTGGGCAATGCCGCAGGGAGCAACGGCGGTACTCGCGGGAAAACTTTTAGGAATTCCGAGCATTGTCAGTGTAATGGGGGGCGATATTGTTTATTTGCCGGACATTGCGTACGGGGGATTGAAGAGTTCTCTACATCGTATTCTCGCGCGGTGGGTGATCGGTGAGGCCGACAAGGTAACCGTGCTGACGAGTTACCAGCGCCGGATTATGGATAGCGCCCGCCTCTTCTCAGCTTCGATCTCTGTGATTCCTTTTGGTGTTGACACCTCCAAATTTGCATTCCAGTCCAGGGATATCGCCCCAATTCCGCATCTTGGATTTATCGGAAGCATCAATAAAGTTAAAGACCCCTATACGTTAATTTCAACATTTTCTCATCTTCTTAAAACTGTCGACTGCAAACTCTCCATCGCCGGCCCCGATATTCTCCAGGGTCGCGCGCAAGAGTATGCGAAGTCCTTGGGCGTCTTTGACAAAATTCAGTGGCTCGGAAAAGTTCCTCACGATTCAATACCGGCCCTCTTGAGATCTTTTGATCTATTGCTTCTCACCTCGGTGTACGAAGGAGAGGGGGTCGTCGTCATGGAAGCATTTGCCTTGGGTACGCTCGTGGCCGGATCAAGAGTGGGACTGCTGGCCGATGTCGGCGACGCTTCTGTTACTGTTGATCCCGGAAACGCAAAGGATCTGGCGGACAAGATTCTGCATTTGATTCGAGAGCCTGCAAAAGCTCACGCGATGCGGGTGAGAAATCGAGCGATTGCCGAGGAATGGGGAATGGATCGGACGTTCATGGAGTATAGAGAAGTGTACGCCGGCGTGACTCATCGTAAGCGGTGAAGAGGGTCACTTTTTTCTCGCCGGATATTGTGGATGTCTTTGGAAGAGGATGTCTTGCTCCCGATTATTCTTGATTTGTCTTCGACGGAGCAAATATCTCACAAACAGGGCTTCTTCCTTTCCAGTGTACGAAAAATCCTTCTCCTTCAAGAAGAAGACGTTTTGAATGTTGTAGTTGATGAAAGCTCCCCCGCACATCATGCATGGCTCGAATGTAGAGATTAAGACCAATTTACGGCGGTCCAGCAAAGAAAAACTTTCCATCCCCATGCCGGCGATCGCGCTTGAAATAGCATTGACCTCTGCGTGTTCGCCCGCCCTTTGATTCCGCAAAACGGTATTGTATCCCTCACCAATCACTTCTCCCTGATAGATCAGCAATGCGCCGACGGGCACATCACTCGACTGGAGGGAAAGTTCGGCAAGCTCCAGCAACCGGGCTTGCTGCTCTTGTGTGAGCACGACTCTTCCTTTCAGACGGTGTATTTTTGTATGAGCCGCAAAAAGGACGATCATCGAGAGGATGCTGAGAAATGAAAACCACTCGAGCATAAGTTATCTCCTCCGTTTTGATTTGGCCCCGGTTCGGAGACGGAGTTTTCCGCGTGAGAGTACATAGACCTTCGAACATTTTGTCAGGGCCTGCTCTTTCTGTGAGATAATGAAGATCGTCTTCCCGGAGCGCTGCAGGAGTGAAATCGTATCCAGAACATCCCGTTCGGCTTCGGAATCTAACTGGCTTGTTGCCTCATCGAAAATATAGATCTCTGAGTTCCGGTAAAGCGCACGCGCGATGATCAAGCGTTGTTTTTGTCCTCCCGAGAGTTGTTTTCCCTGGTCTCCTACCTGGGTACCCACGCCATCGGGCAACGCTTTAATGAATGCAGACAAACCGGAATTGTGCAGCGCTTTCTTTACCATTTGACGGTCGATGTATGGAGCCGGTATTCCGTACGCTACATTTGCGTCGATGCTGTCGGCGAGGACCGCGGGGTCCTGTGTGACATACGAAAAGAGCCCGTGCCACGACGGGATGTTCTCATTCCGAAGTGCATTTCCGTCGACGAGAATCACACCGGCATTTTGTTTCAGAAGTTGCATGAAAATTCTCACGAAGGTCGTTTTTCCCAGCCCTGAACGCCCGACCAAACCGATAGTTTCTCCCTGGCGAAGGGAAAACGAAACGTGGTTCAAAATCAACTCGTTCCGGCCGGGGTATGAGAAAGAGATATCCCGGAATTCTATCGACTTTTGGAATGCAACCGGCGGATTGTCTGCCCTGTGTCCCCGGTCTGAAATCTCTTTCTCGGCTCCTGTTGCCAGGGGGACGTTGTTTACCGTAAAAGAATACGTGCTCATATGGATAAGCGCATTGAGTATTTTGTTAACAGAAGGAACCGCTCTATATGCGAAGGCGACGTACACGGTCATCAGCGAAAGGGACGAGGGAGAAATCGATCCATCCAGTACGGAATTGAAGAAAAGGAGAAGCAGAATACCGGCGACCGCGAAGATTTCGGAGAGCCGGGCCGGGATGATGTTCGCCGTGTTCAATTTGCCGAGATGGGTATTCAATTCACTTTGGCCTTCGATGTACCGGTGAATGAAATATTCTTCCTTCCCATAAAGCCTGACTTCCTGATACGCGGAGAGCGCATCGGCAAGACGCCGCAAGTTCGCTGGGCTTTCTTCCTGAATAGTTTTTCTGGTGCGGCGCAAGAGCCTGCTGCTGAAGTACCAGACTGCAATTGCAAACGGCACAAGCGTACATGCTATCAACAGGAAAACGCCTGCACGGTATAACAACAGCGCGCAGACAAAGAGGAGAAGGATTGTTCCTTCGGAAAGGAGCGTCATGCTTCCAAGAACAATGTGCTGGGCGAACTCCACGGGGATGTAGGCGATTTTTTGAAGCACTTCGGCCGTATTACTTTTTTGGAAATCCAAGAAGTTCATCGAATAATACTCTCTGGCTTTGCGTCTCGAGATTTCGGTGGCTATCGAATAGACAAATCGGTTTTCGTAGGAATAGAGCTGGTAACCGACAATATTCTTTCCCGCAAAGAGGAGAAGGATCACACCTCCCACAACGAGAACGATGACCGTCAAGGAAGAGGAGTGGATGTTCGCGGCGACCCATATCCCCCACGACGAGTGTTGCAGCAGGGAAGGAGAGGCGATGATTCCGATGAAAGGAACGAGTGTCCCGAGTGCAAAGAGTTCGAGAACCGAGCTCACCAACATAAAGAAGATTGAGAGAGCATACACTCTTTTCTGATCTCGATTTAGAATGAGGGAAATTCTTCTCAGCGCCGCAAAGAGCTCGGGAAATTGCTTTGTCACGTTTTCTTTATGATGGTGTACGGAAAGGGAGAGAGTACGTCGACACCTCAACACATAGCGTTAAGGTAAAAGCTTCATTGTAATAATGCAATGATCGGCCCATCTGTTAAATGGCGGGATCTGCGACACTCGCTCATCAAAACGTGCGAGCGTTTTATAAATCCGGGGATACGTAAGAGCAACGTCTGCCATATGAGGAGGGGGAGACACCGATGCCAATCCGCGCAACTTCACCAGCATAAATCGATCGCCAAAGCTGCGTGCGACCTCAAGAGGAGAAAAATAATAGGTTTGAAAATGGATTCCTTCGACGTTCGCTGCAGCTCCGTTTCTCGAGAACCGGCGGAACGCCAGCTTCGTATTCCCTTTTGCGAGATGCAGCAACTCCCACAGACATACGCGCGGCATGATGACGAAGGTGACAGTTCCGCCGGGTTTTAGAAAACGATGAAGATCGTATGTCACAGCACGGAGGTCGGGAATGCAGTTCAACCCGCCGAAGTTAGAGAAGATATGGTCAAACTGCCGCTCGGGCAGGGAATGCAATTCCGTGTAAGAGCGGCGCTCCAGACTGATACGATGTTCAAGGTGAAACCTCTCTACTTTCTTTTTCAGCTCGATGACCATCCCCTCGGAATTGTCGATTGCGAATACGGAGTGTCCCCGTTGTGCAAAATAGACCGCGTCGATTCCGGTTCCGGCATTGAGTTCAAAAATACTGTCGCCCGGAGATAAGAATTCTTCCTCGTGTCTATAGACCTGGCGTCTCATCCACTGGAGTATCGGATTCGATGCGTCGTACGAGTCGAACACAGGGGCTTGAATTGAAAACGCGCTCCGGACACGATCAATGTTCGAGACCACTTCTGTTGTGGGGCTTGATGTCATTGTCGCACGAGATAAAAAAGCATACACCGGTCGAGCAAGGCCGCAGGGGCAAAGTATCCCACCAACATCGCGGTTCTAAGCTTCTTTCTGCTCAATGAAGAGTTGAACCAGATCAAATCGCCAATCGTATGCAGACCTTTCCAGAAACGGTATAGTCTGTGGACGTACCGGTGCAGTCTTCTGTAATACGCCGGCGAATAGGTGCCCCGAAACATCAACGCGAGATCGTTGGAGTCTACCCAATTCTTTTTATCCATCAATTCAGCCTTGACATTGTCGTAGAACTTTGTTCCAGGCAATGGGTACGAGATGGAGATGCCAAGATCATCGGGCATAAGATCTTTTACCATCCGAATCGTGGCCGCGATATCCCGGTCATTTTCTCCAGGGTAGCCAAATTGCAGAAAGAAGGCGGTCTTTATTCCAAACTTCTTCAAGAGAGTCCGGGCATCGTAGATTTGTGAAATGCGAGTTCCTTTCTCCATAGCGTTGAGGATTTTCTGCGAACCCGATTCTGCTCCGATCCAGACCTCTTCACAGCCGGATTGAGCGAGCGCGCGAATAGTATTGTTCTCCAGGAGAAGGTCGGCCCGTGATTGAATCTTATACTTAATCTCAATCTTCTTCTGCTTCATAAGATCGGCAAACCTTTCAACCCAGCCCGGTCTTAAGCCGAAGATGTCGTCGGCAAACCAGATATGATCGGGATTGAGCGTTTTCTTCAATAGTTCTATTTCCTCAACCACATTTTCGGGAGAGCGGGAATTGTACACCTGTCCGTAGATTGGCTTTGCGCACCAGTTGCAGTGATACGGACAGCCGCGTGTCGTCACCATGTTTATCGAAAAATATCCGTGCAGCTTCGTCCATACTTGCTTGTATTTTTCGGAATCGATGAGGTGCCACGCCGGGAACGGCTGTCGATCCAGGTTTTTCGAGGGGAGCCGCGGCTGAGAGCGAACGACGGCCGCGTTCATCTTGAAAGCGACGCCGGGGATAGTGCCCAGTTCAACAGTACCGTTTCGGATAACCATCTGGCAGATTTGCGCGAGGGTTTCTTCTCCCTCCCCGATGATCACAACGTCGGCGGAATGTTCGAGGTACTCTCCCGCATGGTCCGTCGCATCCGAGCCGTGAACGACGACGAACGCACCATTGTCTTTGGCGATTTTTGCCATCGCAAAAGTTGCCTCACGCATACGGCTGAGGCACATTTTGTTTAAATAGTTGAAGTCGTCGTCATAAATCGCGACAACAACCGGACGGTGCTTTTGGCAATGGATCCGCAACTCCTC
Source organism: uncultured Chitinophagaceae bacterium (assembly GCA_964471785.1). Classification (GTDB taxonomy): domain Bacteria; phylum Bacteroidota; class Ignavibacteria; order UBA10030; family UBA8401; genus JAGVPT01. The sequence goes on along the minus strand of CAYYHS010000032.1, from coordinate 2,151 downwards.
CTCGGAGTCTGCCAGCATCGTATCGAACAACGCAACGCTGAAACGGAGGTTCTCCAACACGCTTGCAGCGTATAGCGTTCCCAGGGGAGGGTAGGGCATCATCGCCCTTTCCTGCTTTGGGTCGAAGCGGAGGAAATACGAGTGTGTGATCAGGACGTCGGTCATGCGGCCTGCTCGATGCCGAGTTCCGCGAGACGCTGTTGAAAACGATTGAGGATCCGCGTCTTGTGGTCATCGTACCAAACGGTGGAGATATCGCGTGTGCAAAGGAAGAGAGCGTCGAACCTTTTTTCGTCGAGATGAAGATTTCTTCGTTTCCAGTAGCTCCGTGCTACACGCATGAGAGAAGCGTCGATGCCGTCGAGGGGGAGAAGGCTCAGAACTGCTTCAAGCACCCTCTGGAAAATGGGCGAGGAGGCCGAAATGCTTGCGGGCGCCGAACGATCTGATTTCCAGTTTGGCAAGAAGTGCCGGACCCATGAGTTCACCGACTGAAATTTTCGGTAGACCGCTTCGTTCCAGAGGACTTGTGTCGTCGCGATTTCAATCGCGTTAAAAACATTCTGGTCGGAAAAGAAGAATCCGTTCTCGGTTACGAACAGATTAAAGCAGAAGTATTTAGTGGAATTGAGAAGAAGAATCCTGCGGATTCCAGTCAGAATCATCTTGCATATCCAGAGCCTGTTGGGGGCCGTCACAATCATAAAATCGACGTCGCTGGAAGGACCGGCAACGTTTTTGGATAAGGAGCCGGTGATGAAGATCCCGCGAATAAAAGGAATCTGTTTTAGAAATCGCGAAATCCATCGCGCGCGTTTGATCATCCGAAGCGCCCGTCGTTCATTCTGAACTCGGGCGCTGACGACGGAAGATGGCCGATCGGCCAGGAAGTAATACCCGTTTTCCTTGTTGAGAATTCCGGATTTGGTCAAGCCCGTAAGACTCTCTTCAAGTTGGGGGAGGGTAACCGAGTTTCTCGGCAAAAATACTTTTACCTGTTCGGACGAGAGCGGGTACGAGAAGACATCGAAGTATGCCAACGTTCGTACCACATCCTGTTGAAGAATCGTCAACGGTCGCTCCGCACTTTGTTTGTCTTCAGGGAATAACGAGATGGGAACTTCGGGTTGAGAATACTCTGCGATGGGAACGATCATTGTTTCCTCCTCATTGGAAATAGGGTGGAGCCTCACGGCAGTACTTCGTCCTCGGCTCTCGATCCTGTGTATCCTGTCAGCACGCCCTACTGGAGGAGGTCAGAATATGTTCACCTGTGTTAACCGGCGCTCATACAATAGAACGAAACTAGGCATCAGAAAATTCCACATTCTCCAAAGAGATCCGGAATACCTCCCTCAATGGCAGTAATCGAGTCTTTACAGACCTTGAAATTAGAGGGAATATTTCTTATGTAATAGCACAACGACTGCAACAGCCCTGATGTAGCTATTTTTGAGGGAAATTAGTTTGTTCACCATACCATAAAGGCTTATATGAAATCTATCGCGGCGTTTATTACGGTGGCTTTTATTTTAGTATCGAGTACGTTCGCAGGCGAAGCTCGGTTCATGAAGTACCCTGATGTCTCCAATGATAAAATAGTATTCTCATATGAGGGAGACCTTTGGCTTGCCTCGACGGCAGGAGGAGTGGCCCGGCGGATCACCTCGGCGCCCGGCAACGAAATTTCACCAAAATTTTCACCAGATGGAAAGTGGATCGCTTTTACCGGAAGCTATGACGGTGCGCAAAATGTCTACCTTATGCCGTCTGAAGGAGGGGAGCCGGCGCGGGTGACCTACCTCTCCAGCGGTGCACAGGTTGTTGGCTGGACGCCCGACGGAGAAAGGATTGTCTACCGGTCGTACGCAGAGAACTACATCGGCCGGGATCCAAACCTCTATTTTGTCAACAAAGCAGGCTCTGCTCCGGAACGGTTTCCGATCGACCGGGGGAGGCTCTGCAGTTTTTCTCCCGATGGCAAGAAAATGGTCTATCAAAGAAAGGGGGCTGAAGACAACTACTGGAAACGCTACAAAGGAGGGCAGCATACGGACATCTGGATGTATGATTTCACGACTGGCGTATTCACTCCCATTTCCGATTATGTCGGTAAGAATGCCTATCCGATGTGGGTAGGGGATGCGATGT
>CAYYHS010000031.1:0-12829 GCA_964471785.1 uncultured Chitinophagaceae bacterium | reverse complement strand
GACAACGTCGAGCACCTGATGCCGTCGTCGCTAAGCGGCGGAATGAAAAAGCGCGTGGGCCTGGCCCGGGCTATTGCATTGACACCGCGCTATATACTCTACGACGAACCGACAACGGGCCTTGACATGGAAACGGCCGACGGCATCAATCTTCTGATCAATGAAATGCGGACGATACTCGGAATCACTTCGATCGTGGTCACTCACGACATTCACAGCGCATTTATCGTCGGCGACCGATTTGCCGTGATTGAGAACGGAATAACGCTTATGACTGGCACCCGTGAAGAAATTCAAAACAGCGATCACGAGGAAGTGCGAAAGTACATCAACAGCTCCCTAAAAGCACAAGAAGGACGTCGCCATGAAACTCAGCAATGAGGTAAAACTCGGGATGGCAATTTTCGCCGCCGTGGTGGTTTTTGTGGGAGGAGTAATCTACCTCCGCGGCACCGATTTCCAAAAACGGGAATATTCCCTCACCATTTACTACAACAATGTTAACGGACTTCAGGAAGGGAATCCGATCACTATCGCCGGACTCGCCGTGGGGAAAGTTCAGGACCTGAAGCTTGTCGGCAACACGATCGCGGTGAGAGTTCAGATTCAGGACAAAGTGAAGTTTCCAATCGACTCAAAAGCATTTATCAAGAGCTCAAGCCTTATGGGCGGCAAACTCATTGCTATTACGCCCGGCGTAAGCGGCCGAATGTTGAGAGACGGGGATACTCTCAGCGGATCGTATGAAGCCGATCTCACAGAACTGACATCGACGCTCGCGCCAATATCCTCGAACGTGCTGGGGATTCTCGAGCGTGTCAATACAACTTTCGACGAAAAGACGCGCAGCAATATTCAGGGCATCATCTCGGATCTGAATCAGACATCTGCGGAACTCGAGGGGATCGTCCGCGCCCAGGGTAAACATTTAGATTACGCGATGGGAAATTTCGGCGCATTCTCAGCCAACATGTCCGAATTCGCCGTCAACGTCGACTCCATGGCGATGTCTCAACGGGCCAACATTGATACCAGCATGACGACAATCCGCATGGTCGCATACAATCTTCAACAGGCATCAGAAAATCTAAAAGCGACCACGCTATCGCTCAATGTTGTTCTCAGCAAGATCGAAAAGGGTCAAGGCACGCTCGGCAAGCTCGTTCAAGAAGAAAAGCTCTACAACGATATCGACAGTTTGACCTCGAATCTCAATGTGCTCGTGAAGGATTTGCAGAAAAACCCGGGCAGGTATGTGAAAGTAAGTGTTTTCTGATTTTGATTTCTTAATCAACGCGTATCAACACATAGTACACCACACACAATCTACATCATAGGAGAACATCGTGAATATTTTCGTAGGTAACGTATCCCGCGACGCCGGCGATCAAGATCTTCGTCAGGCTTTTGAAGCATTCGGACAAGTTGCGACCGTCAGCATTATCATGGATAAATTCACCCACGCATCGAAGGGCTTTGGCTTCGTTGAGATGCCGGACAAAACAGAGGCAGAAGCTGCGATCGCTGGCCTCAACGGTAAAGACTTAAAGGGCCGGCCGTTGACTGTCAACGAAGCCCGACCGCGCGAAGACCGCCAGGGCGGCGGTGGCGGACGTGGAGGGAGCCGGGGCGGTGGCGGCGGGAGCAGCCGGAGATCCTGGTAAGTGGAGTGGACTCGGCAACGATCGACCCGGCCTTTTTTCGGCCGGTGTGATAATCGCTGTGAGGGAATTTCGCTATGACCGGATGTCCCATTTGCAATGACCGGTCGGAAAAGCAGTTTCTCTGCAAGGTGAACCTCATCTACGGCACCGTGTTCGACCTCGTAGAGTGTGGAGAGTGCGGCGTTATCTATTTTTCTCCAATGCCGGCGCCGGCTCAGCTTGCCGAGTTTTATTCTGCAACCTACTATGATTTTGACAGGGGGCGCGAAGAGGGGAAGGGAATGGCCTTCGCGCGTAGGTTGGCACGATGGAAAAAGAGCGGCCGGTTCATTGATGTCGGATGCGCAACCGGCTTCTTTATCAACGGCATCAAAAACAACTCTCAGTGGGAAGTCTACGGAACGGATTTCGGAGAGAGCGCAGTGAGGTATGCACGGGACGCGCTGAAGTTGAACGTCGTCCAGGGAGATCTTGCGGATGCGCATTTCCCGGATGCCTTCTTCGATTACGTTCATGTCAATAACGTCTTGGAACACGTCCTCGATCCGCTTTCGCTCTTTAGGGAATGCCGCCGGATCATTAAACCTGACGGCATCTTTTTCCTCTCGGTTCCCAATGGATACAACGATAGTCTGGATCTCATCAAATTTTTCACTCTTGAGCACCAGCCAGCTCGCAGCAAGAACGGGCACATCTTCTTCTTCAAAGCGAATACTCTGCAACGATTGTTTGAGCAGTTCGGTTTTGCGATCGAACAAAAGAAAACGTACAGCTTGAAACGCGGCATGAGGAGTTACGGTATTCTGCCGAGGAAACGAGACTGGAAGACAGACTATTTTCCCCGCGAGTCGCCCCCACTCCAGCCGCCATCGGAAGTACAGATACCCGAACAAAAGAAAAAGCATTCGGACTTCTACTACCGGTATCGCTTCGTGCAAGGAAACCTTCAAATGATTTCGGGCCTGCATGAGTTCGGGCTGGATTTCCTTTTTCTCCTGCGGCCCAAATCGTAATTTCTTGAGAATCCAAAATGCAAAGAGCAAAATTCAAAAGTAAAGTCTAAAGGAATAAAGTTGCAGCGCGGCGACTTCTTGCACGCTGCATTTTGAATTTATACTTTTGCCTTGCCTCCCAGTCCTGACCCGGAAAAGAGCCATCCAATGTCCCAGAGAACAATTCCCCAATTATTTGAGACCAGCGTAAAGAAGTACGCAGAAAATGTTTTGATGTGGGAAAAGAAGAGCGACCATTTTGAGGGCTCAACCTATGTCGCGATTCGCGATGCAGTATATCAATTTGCGGCAGGGTTGATGAGCATGGGCATCTCGAAAGGAGATCGGATAGCCTTGATCGCCGAAGGACGGAACGACTGGGTTATCAGCGAGCTTGGAATTCTCTATGCGGGAGCTGTCAATGTTCCGATCTCGGTAAAATTGAGCGAACCATCGGAGCTTAAGTTCCGCCTTGCGCACTCGGGCTGCCGGATGGCAATCGTCTCGAACACACAGGCCCCGAAGATCCAACAATTAACAAATGACCTTCCCGACCTGGAAAAGACTATCATGTTGGATCTGGCCGAGAAGTACAGCGAAGATGAAATTCCCCTCGAACGATTGTATGCGCAAGGGCGAAAGTTCATCGGCGAAAATCCGGATCTATTCCGCCAGCAATGGCAGTCCCTCAGCGAGAACGATCCAGCCAATATCTGCTACACGTCGGGCACCACCGCCGATCCGAAGGGGATTGTTCTCACCCATCGCAATTATACCGCGAACGTCGAGCAGGCATCAGCGTTGCTGCCGATTCCGGAACATTATTGTTCGCTGTTGATTTTGCCCTGGGACCATTGCTTTGCGCACACCGCGGGGATCTACACGCTGATGAAAAACGGGGCAAGCATGGCGTCTGTGCAAGTCGGAAAAACAGCGATGGAGACGCTCAAGAATATCCCGATCAACATCAAGGAAGCCCGCCCCACGTTTCTCCTGAGCGTGCCGACCCTTGCGAAAAGTTTCCGCAAGAACATTGAAAACGGCATAAGGCAAAAAGGCCCGGCAATCGAGAAGCTTTTCAACAAAGCGCTCGCGGTGGCCTACGACTACAACGGCAACGGGCAGGATCGCGGAAAAGGGTTTCGCGTTTTCAAAAAGCCTCTCTATCTTCTCTTCGACAAGATTCTCTTTAGCAAAGTACGCGAAAATTTCGGCGGCCGGCTTGAATTCTTCATCGGCGGAGGCGCACTGCTCGATATTGAACTGCAGCGCTTTTTCTATGCCATCGGTATACCGATGTTCCAGGGGTACGGGCTCTCCGAATCTTCGCCTGTGATCTCCGCAAACGTGCCGAAAAAGCACAAACTAGGATCGTCCGGGTCTATCGTGCCGAACCTTGAAGTAAAGATTTGTGATGAAAAGGGATATGCTCTCCCAGTCGGAGACCAGGGCGAAATCGTTGTGAAGGGGGAAAATGTTATGGCCGGCTACTGGAAAAATGATCGAGCGACTCGCGAGACAATCCGCGAAGGCTGGCTCTATACCGGCGATCTTGGATACCTTGATAGCGACGGTTTTCTTTACGTTCTCGGCAGGAACAAAAGCTTGTTGATTGCAAACGACGGCGAGAAGTATAGCCCGGAAGGGATTGAGGAGACGATCATGGGATACTCCCCATTGATCGATCAGATCATGCTCTACAATAATCAATCTCCATACACGGTTGCGCTTGTGGTTCCAAACAGAGAGGCGATGCTCCAACGCCTCAAAGAACAAAAGCTCTCCTGTCGAACGGCGGAAGGCCAAAACGCCGCGCTGAAGTTCCTTGAAGCAGAAATAGAGGCTTACCGCGTTGGATCGCACGCGGGGATGTTTCCTCAGCGTTGGCTCCCTTCGACCTTTGCGGTGCTCGGCGAAGGATTCACAGAACAAAATGGGTTCATGAATAGTACGCTGAAAATGGTTCGCGGGCGCATCACCGACTTTTATAAGAGCCGTTTAGATTTTCTCTTCACGCCTGAAGGACAGAACATCTGCAATCATCAGAACATGATGATTGTGAAAAGGTGGGAGGAATAGCGGAGTTTGCTGCCGACTGGACTGATCACGGCAATCACGCACTATGGCAGTGCATATCTCGCAATCATAAACATCATGTGATAGATATATGAAAAGACTGGCCTTAACTGCATTCTCTTTCATTCTTTTTGTCATTTCGATAGGTTTCGCACAAGCGCCGAAGTACTATCTAAAAAAAGGAACCTGGATTGAAACACTTATTGGATCGAGAGAGGAACTTGCTAAAGAAGAAAAGAACGGTAGCGGTAAATTCGAACCGGTTTTAGGACCCTGGTACGTAACCGGACCATGGAAAGGCGATTCCGGAAAATCGTTCGACCAGAAATTTCCGCCCGAAGATAACCCCGATATCTCAGCTAAATACGGGGACAATAAATGGGAACCGAAACCCGGCTGGGAAAACGGTGTTGTCATCAGCTTGCCTAATGCCGGCAATATCTCAATGTATCTCCTCCGGACCATTACGTCGGATCGTGATACAACAATCAGCGGTTATTTTGGCAGCGACGACGGAATCAAGGTATGGCTTAACGGGACTCTGGACCTTAGCCGCGACGTCGACCGCGCGGTAAGACCCAACCAGGATATTGCCGAGCTGCATCTGAAGAAAGGCGAAAATAAGCTCTTGCTCAAGATCAACAACAACGCGGGAGATTCCGGCTTCTATTTCTCCCTTACCGGAATAAGTCCTAAAGAACTGATCTGGTCTATAATAGAAAAGGATTTTACGAAGGCGACTGATGCTCTTGAGATTTCGTGGACTCGAAAAGATAAGATCTGGGATGACGACTGGATTCAAGGCGACTTGTCGCCCGTAGCGAAAAAGTACGCCCTCGTAGTGAGCCAGATATCAGAAAAAACCGGGGATGAAATTCTAAGTAATACCTCCAAGTCGATCGACGTCGTTCAGATTATGTCGATTCATGAAAAATATATCGAGGCAAGAAAGAGCGAGTTCAGTGTTCTTACACCGCCACCACCCGCCAAACCGAGAATTAACGGAGCAAGGGTGTTGGGAGTAAGGGCGAACGCACCTGTTCAATTTGCAATTGCTGCTACTGGAACTCAACCTATTGAATATTCTGCCGAGAATCTGCCGAAGGAGTTAACGCTCGATCAGAAAACCGGGATCATCACCGGTACGCTTGTGAAAGAAGGTGCCTATGCCGTCACATTAAAAGTGAAGAACAGCGCCGGTTCGGCGGAACGGAAGCTCAAAATCCTTTGCGGTAGTCAGATCGCACTGACTCCTCCCATGGGATGGAACAGCTGGAACTGTTTCGCCGGTTCCGTCAGTGCCGACAAGGTGAAAGCTGCCGCCGATGCAATGGTGAAGAGCGGACTGATCAATCACGGCTGGACATATATTAATATCGATGACTTCTGGGAAACCAGGCCCGGCTCAGACGATTCGACACTTCAGGGCGCTCCCAGAGACAAAGACGGGTTCATTATTCCTAATAAGAGATTTCCCGATATGAAAGCGCTCAGCTCCTACATCCACAACCAAGGACTGAAAATGGGAGTGTATTCCTCACCCGGCCCATTGACCTGCGGCGGCTGCACAGCGAGCTTTGGTTACGAAGAAAAAGATGCGCAGAAGTACGGCGAATGGGGAGTAGACTATTTGAAATACGACTGGTGCTCTTACAAAGGAAATACTTCTGACTTGAATGAGCTTATGAAGCCGTATCATCTTATGAGAGACGCTCTCAATAGAATCAACAGAGACATCGTTTTCAGTTTATGCCAGTACGGAATGGGAAATGTCTGGGAGTGGGGCGGGAAAGTCGGCGGAAACTGCTGGCGGACGACTGGCGACATTGAAGATACCTGGGAGAGTATGTCGAGCATCGGCTTCAATCAGGCGGGTCACGAAAAGTACGCAAAGCCGGGAAACTGGAATGATCCGGATATGCTTGTCGTCGGGATGGTCGGCTGGGGTCCGAGTTTACATCCGACGCATTTGATGCCGAATGAGCAGTATACTCACATAAGTCTCTGGTGCCTCCTTTCGGCCCCTCTTCTGATCGGATGCGATATGACGCAGCTTGACGATTTTACGCTCGGTTTACTTACAAACGACGAAGTCATCGATGTAGATCAGGATCCTCTCGGAAAGCAGGCCCAGAGAGTATCAGTTTCCGGTGGTATAGAAATCTGGTCTAAGCAACTTGAGGACGGATCAAAAGCTGTTGGTTTGTTCAATAAGGAAGAGAAGAAAACAGAAATAACGGCTGATCTCGCACTACTCGGGTTCGCGGGCAAGTGTACTGTCCGTGATTTGTGGCGTCAGAAAGATCTGGGCACGTTCAACGCCAAGTTTACGACTCTGGTTGCACCTCATGGTGTTGTGCTTGTGAAGGTTACACGAGATTAATATTCGGCGGAACTGATACTAGAACTGCCAAGCCGCTACAGTAATCTGAGGCGGCTTTTTTGTTCGGTAGACAGCGAAACGTGCCCTCATGAATATGGAGAGGATTTAATCCAACGCCGACGAGCATCTCCGACAACAGATAATTGGCTAAAGAAAGTCGGGAATATTCGGGGTATTTGAGTTTACCGTTTTTGATTCTCTTAGAGTCGGTACAATTCGTGTGACTGAAGCCGAAATTGATATTTTTTATGAAAATGACGAATGAGCGGAGATACTCATCGCGCAAAGCATTCGAGCAAAAAATATTAGTCGCAATCGTCGATGCATTAAATTACATTATTGCAACATGACGGACGCAGACAAATCCTAGGAATAGCGTTTAGCTTCATCAACGTTGGCGACCTTGACCTCCACAACATAGAATAAGAAGGCTGATATGATAAGGAAGATTTGCATTGCGCCATTTTTGCTGCTTTGGATTCCATTTGTGATGAAGGCTCAACTTTCCCCTCAAGATGCAGCAAAGGAAATGACTCGAGGGATTAATATCGGAAACACTATGGAGCCGCCAACAGAAGGTGCGTGGGGGAATCCTCCAGTACAGGAACACGCGTTCGATGACTACAAGAGTGCGGGGTTCACTGCGGTTAGAATACCGATTACGTGGGATGGCCATACGTCGACAACTTCGCCCTTCACCATCGACAGCGCCTGGCTAAGCCGGGTGGAACATGTCGTCGATTGGGGACTCCAACGCAGTCTGCTTATTACGATCAATACACACCACGAGAGTTGGATTAAGAATTCCTTTACTGCCGCGAATGTTGCACGTTTCGACAGCATTTGGAGCCAGATCGCTGCACGCTTCAAGAGTAAGTCGGACAGCCTGATCTTTGAAATCATCAATGAACCTGACCCGATGTCCCAGTCGAATGTCAACGCACTGAACGCCCAGGTTCTGAAAATCATCCGTCGCACCAATCCAACGCGCATCGTATCATTTTCGGGTTACATGTGGTCGAACTCCGACCAGCTCCTTACTGCTGCCATTCCGGACTCTTCCGACAAGTACTTGATCGGCTATTATCATTCCTACGATCCTTATCCTTTTGGTCTTATCGGCACTGGAAAGTATGGAAGTGCGGCCGACATAAAGGCGACAAAAACAAAGTTTGACCAGGTCACCGCTTGGTCAACCAAAAACAACATTCCAGTTATTCTAGGTGAATTCGGCTATATAGATACTTGCGATTATAATTCGCGAATGTGCGCATACGCAACTGTGGTAGATCAAGCGCTGAGTCACGGCGTTCCATTTTTCGCGTGGGACGATGGAGGCAGTTTTCCAATCTATTCGAGGAAGACTGGCGGCTTCAATGAGATTAAGGATATTCTCATCCATACGTATCCGCAATCTCCGAACGGCATGAGGATCAGCCAGGCGGCCAGCCATTCTCTCGAACTTCAGTGGCACAACAGGAACACGGAGAATGATAGCATCATCGTTGAACGAAGGATTAGCAACGGCGGTTTTGCTGCCATAGCGGAAGTCGGTCCGACCGATTCTGTGTACCGTGACACCTCTACAAGCCCGGGAACATCATACTATTACCGATTAAGCGTAATGATGAAAGATTCTGTGGAGCTCCAATCCTATCCGATCATGCTGATCCCCGCTGCAACGTTTGTTCGCGGAGGAATTGCTGCTTTTGAGTATAAACTCTTTGATAACTTCCCCAATCCATTCAATCCTACAACAACAATTTCTTTTGAACTCCCGTCACGATCATTCGTATCATTGAAAATCTTTGATATGCTGGGCAGAGATGTATCGACGATTGTCTCAGGAGAGCTGCCGGCAGGAAGCTATACACGGCAATGGAACGGGTCGGGCTTCGCGAGCGGAGTTTATTTCTATCGCCTGCAAGCCGGCAGTGTTGTACAGACAAAAAAGCTGGTGATGATGAAGTAGCGTTGGAAAGATGTGAATGTTTCGTCAGCACTCCTATGGCAATTCGGCGGGTATTCGGCGTATGACAAAATCAATTTCATACATACCGTAATTTGCCTTGATCATCCCGAGTCGTTCGTATCTCTTTTGCGCTAGTGCATTGCCGTGCTCAACATAGAGCCGCAGTCCGCAGACCGCTCCTTTTCTCTTTGCCACCTTCTCTATATGATGAAATAGTTGAGAGAAGATTCCGCTGCCGCGGAATTCGGGGGCGACGTAGACACTTTGAATCCACCAAAAAGTAGCGTTACGCCAGTCACTCCATTCGTACGTAATCATAAGTTGTCCTGCGACGCGGCCGTCACTCAGGGCAAGGAGGTAAAACCCCTTCGACGTGTCCTTAAGCAATCCTTTAACGCCCTTCAAAAGGCGCTTTCGATCGAGTGAAAGCCCCTCCGTTTCCTTGGCTAATGCGAAATTGAATTGAGCTATTATCAAGGCATCTTTTGGCGTTGCGCGACGAATGTCGGTCTTCATGGGATCTTCCTGAATAAGTGAAAAGTTAAAAGCTGCGAGCCAAATCCGTGCTCTTTTCACTTTTAACTCAAAACTATTACATTGAACTTGCCTTTGCTGAATCCTTCACTTCATTTATAAATTATGCAGACACAAGATAAGCCCCTTCTGCTGGGTGCTCACATGTCCACCAGCGGCGGAATACACCGTGCGGTCGACCGTGCAACATCCATAGGATGCACCGCGCTCCAGGTGTTCACAAAGAACAACAACCAGTGGCATGCAAAACCTCTCGGCGAGGATGAGATCAAAAACTACAAAACGAAGATCACGGATTCAAGGATCACACCCGTGGTCGCCCACGATTCCTACCTCATCAATCTTTGCGCGTTGAACCCAGACATCCTGCTGAAATCTCGCGAGGCATTGGTCGATGAGTTGACCCGATGCGAACAACTCGGCATTCAGCTTTTAAATTTTCACCCCGGATCACATGGAGGGGCTGGTGAAGAGGAAGGAATCAAACGTGTCATTGAGAGTCTCGACTGGGTTCATGAGAAGACGAAGGGTTTCAAGGTTATCAGTGTTGTCGAGGCTACGGCGGGTCAGGGCACGGCAGTTGGCCATCGCTTTGAGCACCTCGAACGGATCGTGAACGGCGTTGATGACCCGGGGCGCATGGCTGTTTGTATCGACACGTGCCATATATTTGCAGCCGGTTATGAGCTCCGGACTGACGCCGGTTACGAAAATACGTTTCGGGATTTCGACGAGATTGTCGGCGTCTCAAAGCTCGCTGCGTTTCATTGCAACGATTCAAAAAAGGAATTTGGTTCTCATGTTGACAGGCATGAGCATATCGGCAAAGGAGCGATTGGGCTCGAAGGTTTCTCCTTTTTAATGAATGACGAACGGTTCAAATCCATTCCGAAAATTCTGGAAACGCCGAAGAGTGAGGACCTTCACGAAGATGTCGAGAATATCAGAATGCTCAAGAGCCTGGTGAAACAATAAGCAGAGATACAGTACAATGAAAAAGTCAGCGTTGTCAAGCGGTATCCTGATCTTCCTCCTCCTATGCTCTTGCCGCAAACCGGACGCGGGAGCCTCGCTCCTGCCATCGTCCGATTCGGCCACAGTCCAATCTGTTCCGCCGCATTTCGTCACAACGAACTACATCGAACTCGACAAGATCGGCCGAATCTCAAAATTCCGGTCCGGCGTTGGTCATGATTACCATGACGACTTCGAGCAATGCCGGAGCATGAAGCACTATTTCGAGCCGAAAGCGAACGTAAATTGGTCCACCATTCAGCTTCGCGCCCCTGTAGGCGGAATCGTTTCCCGGATCATCGAAGAGTGGGCCGGAACACAGTTGCAAATTCAATCTGCCGCCCAGCGGTCGATGTATTTCATAATCTTCCACATCAATCTCGCCTCACCGCTTCAAGTCGGTGATTCAATCCGGGAGGGCCAAGTGCTCGGCACCCACATCGGTTCGCAAACGACGTCGGACATCGCGGTTGGAGTGGCCGCCGACAGCGGCTGGACTCTTATCTCATACTTCGACGTCCTCAGTGATTCTCTCTTCCACAGTTATCAGTTGCGGGGAATTGCTTCGCGCAACGAATTCATTATCACAAAGACAGCGAGAGACTCCAGTCGGCTCGATTGTTTGGGTGATGCTTTCGCCGGAGAGAGTGCTTTCGGGGATTGGGTGGTGCTGAAGTAGGGGAAAAAATTCTGAATCTGCTGCTCTCGAAGGACTTACATGAAAAAGTGGAGCAATTCTTTGTTCTTCTCAAACTCAGGCAAGACTTCCTGACTGATTTCGAAGGGCGTTCGCTTGAGGAAGCTGGGTTCGAACGAAGTGAGAACGTTCCAGCAAGGATCATCGCTAATCAAGAATCCGCCTGGTTGCTCGCCAATGCCATATCCCCACTGTTCAGACAATCAATCCGCAAATCGTACAACGGCGTTCAGCAGCGGGAAAAGGGATGATTTCGTTTATCTGATCTATCCCAGTGCGAATATCGCGCATAGGAGAGAAGCTGTGAAAGTAGAGACGGTAATTTCTTTCTTCTATTTCGGTTCGAGTGCTTCTGCCACAATGATCCCGGTCTGCCTCGGATTCCTTGCGAGATAATCATGGAGAGTTGATTTCGTAATCTGAACTTTTTCGCCTACATCGGGAGCGTGCATCAGATGCAGCGAACCATCATCCATTCGGACCGCGATACCGGTATGCGAAATATCGAGACCGGCAATATTGGTGGTTATGCCAATCAACGATCCGCTCTTGATACTGTCGGCGTACATGTGCAGGTTGCCTTTGGGGAGAAAAAACATCTCGTGCTCGCCGAGCTCTTCCTCACACGTTTTGATCGCCGCGAAGGTGTTATCGTCGGCAAGCTGCTTATAGAGGCCTCGGTGCGCGGACATGAAATTGATCGGCGTGGGGATCCGTTGAACGTTTTTCTCGCCAAAAAGCTCTTTCGTAACGACCTTGAGGATTCCCCTTTTTTCGTCGTCGAGCCAGTAATCGGTCGTGTAGTGCAGGCGGCTCGCGTAACCGTTGATAACGCCGTTGCGGTAGCGGATCAATTGCAGTTGAGCTTTATAGTCGTCGTACGTTGTCTTCTTCATTTTGATACAGCGTGCAATCGCCAGCGAGTTTTCATAAAACGTGACGCAATCGAGCTTGCGTAAATTCACGACAAGGTGCTCGGGACCAGCTTCCTCGAGGGAATGTTCAGTGTATTCCGTTCCAATAAATGATCGCCCGATGCCGACAATGGCCTCGGCAATTGGTTTATCCTCTAAACGATTTGCGAGTGCAAACTTGAATTTCTTACCGCAAAGAGCCTCATCGGTCTCTTCAAAAAGTGGCACCAAGGATGATCCGTACGATTTGTTCAAAAGGAAAGAAATCGCGGGGGAAAGCGCGATCATCGCTGAGCGGTTGATAAAGTGGCGACGGTTCATGGGAGTAAGGGGCTATTCGATCAGACAACGTTGTCGTCGGCATCTCGTGCCGAATCTTCGTGGAACAATTGATAGTTGAGCGGTCTCTGGCCGGCGCGCAGAATAGTCATTCGGATTAGAAAGGCGTATCAGTGGCTGTCGGGGGCGGCGTATAATCGTCGAACGTCGGAAGCGCAAGGTTCTCAAAACGGGCGAACTCTTTGATGAACGAAAGCTGCACATCGCCGGTCGGACCGTTTCGTTGTTTGCCGATAATAATGTC
>CAYYHS010000030.1:0-12833 GCA_964471785.1 uncultured Chitinophagaceae bacterium | reverse complement strand
CTTTCTCGGAAAGAAAGTAACACAGTCACTCAGAATTCGGTAGTGACTAAGTTTGACTGCGAACTTTTCAGAAGCTTTCGGTCTACTTGAATGGACACAAAGCGACAAAATCGCTTTGCGAATTACTTCTTTTCTATCGTAGTACTGTCGGGTGGAGGTGGAGCGGTGGGTTTCGGAGGAGGATTAGCAATAACACGGTCGGGCACTACCCATGCACCTTTGTAGCCTCTGTCGATATAGCTATCCACTGAGAGGTTTGCATCCGCGCGGTTCGTATAATCCCCAACACGGATTTTGTACGTGGGCGCGTCGTACACCATGTAGACCCATTGCACGGAAAGTTCAAGGTTAAGGGCATTCCGAACGCCAACCGCTTCTTCGTAGCTGTTGGAAGCGAACACCTGAATCCTGAACCCCTGTACCGTTTCCGGTTCTGCCACGGTAAACGATTCGACGGGTACATCGACGATCGGCCGAGGCTGATTCTCCTTTTTATGAATCAGATCGATATCGGTGTCGTACTCCGACGGCTTGAACGATTTTTCGAACGTGCTTAGCTTTTCTTTTCGAGCAGGCGGTACGGAGTCGGCGGGGGCGGCCACGAAGCTCAAAGCAGACTCATTCAAGCAGAAAGAAAACAAGAGGCAGAGAAAAAGATGTCTAATGCTCAACGTCTCATCTCCGCAACCCACGCATTCTTGTACTCTTTGGGATGTTCACTTTGGATCTTTTTGAGGAAGGCAAGTCCATCTTTGAGTTTTGAAAAAGTCCCGACTGTTACCCGGTACATCTTAATCCCTTTTTCAAAGAAATGATATACCGTCTTCTTATAGCGTTCCTGAGCAACTTTCTTGGCGTGATTGGCATTGCTCAGTTCGCGGAAGGCACCTACTTGCACGCTATAGAATTTTTTCTTCGTTGATCCTTTCGCCGGAGGCTTCACGTGCCCCGGGGTATGATTCCGCGTCACAACCTCGGCTTCGATGGTATCTTCCTGCGTCACAAACCCTTGTTGATTTCTAATCCTCGACAATTTCCGCCCGTTCGAATGTCCCCCCGACTGGGGCTGCCCCCTTAATTGAGTTGATGATGAGTCGGATGATGCCTGGGTCGCATCCTGCTGCGAAGAATTGGACGACGAGCATCCAACGGCAATCATGCTCATTCCGACGGAGGCAATCAAAATGAAAATATACCGTAGTCGCATCGAGTATTTCAAGAACGGTTTAATTCGAAGTACCAAATTCAATAGCCGCCTCCGGAGGGGGGTACGCCCCCCGCAATGGCCACGCTCGCGCTTGCGCCGATCCTATCTGCTCCGCTGGCGACCATTTTCAACGCGTCTTCGCGGCTTCTGACGCCGCCCGATGCTTTCACTCCCATTGAACTTCCCACAACAAGGCGCATCAAAGCAATATCTCCGGCAGTTGCCCCTCCTTTTGCGAAGCCGGTCGACGTCTTCACAAAATCAGCCCCCGCTTGCTTTGCCAGCATGCACGCCTTAATCTTCTCTTCGTCCGTCAGCAATCCGGTTTCTATGATAACCTTCGAGAGAACATGGTACCTCTTTGCAGTGCTCACCACAGCAAAGATATCCCTCTCGACGTAATCGTATTCGCCGGACTTTAACCGGCCAACATTGATCACCATGTCGACCTCGTTCGCGCCGTCCCGGATCGCGTGCTCCGTTTCAAAAGCCTTCGCCTCCGTCGAGGTCGCTCCGAGCGGAAAGCCTATAACGGTGCAGACTTTGACGTCGGTATCTTTCAACAATTTAGCGCAGGCCGAAACGTAGGATGGATTGATGCAGACGCTCGCGAAATGGAACTTCTTCGCTTCCGCACAAAGCTTTTCTATCTGTTCGACGGTAGCTTCGGGCTTAAGAAGGGTATGGTCGATCATGCGGGCGAGATCCGGCTCTACACCCCCGGCGGCATCGAGCCCAACCCCCGCAGAAATTCGGGAGGCACCGCTCGTAACAATATTTTTTACCCCTTCTTTATTGTGAATCACGCACATGCCGTCCGTGCAAACGCCATCCTTACAGCAATTGTGCGAGGCATTCTTGTCTTTCAAAACATCTTCTACAATTTGGGCGATGAGTTGCTGGCGGTTCATTTTCACAAGGGTATGCTGTTACGGAAAAAGGAGAATACTTTGCTTAGGCGATTCGGCGGAGGCTGCTGCGTCCTCGAATGGATGAGTTTTTCTTCGGTTTCTTGACCGATGACATGCAAAGCCTTGTTTCCATCACTAATATATGAGAAAATCCTGAAGTTACAATACGACGGTGCTTGAAACGGGATAACCTCTCCTGAAAGGTCAAAAATAGCAATTTATCCTTAAAGACAAAACTGAAAAATCATCCCTTTGACTTGGCTCACTCGAGGATTACCTGAACTTTGCGCATTCCGCGAATGGCATTGCAGATGAAGATAGACCCGGCTGAAAGCAGATCTTCAATTTTGAGCTCCTTCTGCACGGCGCCCGTCGTATTCCTAAGCAAATCTTCGCGGTAAATTCCCCCAAGCAATCCGCTCGATACAGGAGGAGTATAGAGCACTCCCTCGCTCTCAATAAAGACGTTACTGACTGCTCCCTCGGTTACTTCATCTCTTTCGTTGCGGAATAAGACATCGTCAAAACCGGCCCGGACCGCTTTGGCGAACTCCTCTTCGTACATTTTCCGTCGGGTGGTTTTGTGATAAAGAAACTTATCGGCGGACGAGGTCCTCAACGACGAAAGAGTTATCGCTCCGCTCGATGTCCCTTTCGTAATTGCCTGATTATCGACGGCGAGTACACCATCCGCGCCGAGCAAGAGGCGAACTTTATAGGAAACGTTGTGGAGAAGGAGGGCGCGATTCCGGTTCAGTGCCTCGAGGACATCCCGCTCTTCATAGCTAAAGCCGAAGAAAATCGCAGAGGTTTTCATTCGGTTCAAATGCAGCGCGAGCCGGCGATACTCTCCGTTCCAGAGTATGCTTTCGATAAGCTGAAAATTATCCGGCGGTTCTGTCAGAAACTTAGCCTTCAACCTGCATTCCTCGTACTCTTCGTGAGGGTCCGAGTCAAATACAATCCCGCTCCCGATGCCCATCTCTCCCGACTGGCCGTCGATGACGAGCGTGCGAATGGCAATATTAAAGGCAGCGTCACGGTTGGGGGAAAAGTATCCGATTGAGCCCGTATAGATTCCCCGCGGCTGGCCTTCAAGTTCATGAATGATCTGCATCGTCCGGATTTTTGGAGCGCCGGTTACCGATCCGCTCGGAAAGAGGCTTCGGAAGATATCATAAAAGAGGGGAGTGCCTAACAAGTTGCATTCGATCGTTGAGGTCATTTGGAATAACGTTTCGTATTTCTCGACCGCGAACATGTCTTTTACAGCAACAGACCCGACTTCGGCGATTCGCCCCAGATCGTTTCGCAATAAATCAACGATCATAAGGTTCTCACTCCGGTTCTTTTCATCCTGCCGGAGCCACTGCATAATGGCGTTATCTTCCTCAGTCGTGTTTCCGCGCCGGGCGGTCCCTTTCATCGGCCGAGTAATGAGTCGGCCCGATTCGGTCCTGAAGAACAACTCCGGCGAGAAGGAGAGGATGTATTCCTGATTGGCATTGATGAAAGCGCCATAGCCGACGCGCTGTGTTGCCCTTAGGCCTTCGTAGCAGGCGCCTGGTGAACCTTCGAATCGGAACCGATACTTATTCGTGAAGTTAACCTGATAGGTATCCCCCTCAACGATGTAATCCTTGATCTTCGCTATTGCCCTCCTGTAAACATCCTCTGGAATAACAAGCTCGAATTCTTTTGTCGAATAGCCGGGGTGTGTGAGTACCGGAGGCTCGGGAGGCGCGCTCTCAAATGTTCCCAGTTTATGGTCGAATACGAACGGAGCACGGTATACACCAAACCACGCCAAAGGTCTGCCAGGGTCGATCGGAATCTCTTTCGCGATCTTTTCGAAATGATATCCGCATTCATAGCCGATGTAACCGGCGACGAAATACCCTTCACCAAGACACTCCTCGATTTCAGCAAAGAGCCGTGCGACCTCCTCCGGCTTATGGACTGACAAGGTTCTTATCGGATGGATAAAAAGGAGACTGTGCCTATTCTCGCTATCGATCCGGGACGACTCGAGAAGGAGGCTGTTTGGTTCTCTTTCAACCAGAAAATAGTATGTCGAAGGGAGCGGAAAGTACGTGGCGAAGGACCGGTTAAAATGTCGAACGATTATTTTTATCTAATCCTTTTTCTTTTTTGAAGTGCCGGCTCATAAGGGAGAAGCGCATTGAGAAGGTTGGCAATATGCGCCCTCCAATTTCCCCAGCTATGCCCTTCATGGTACTCGGCATAGGTTACATCGTACCCTTTCGAATCGAGGAGCCTGCGAAACTCTCGATTGAGTTTGAGGAAATCGTATGAGGAATCCAGAATATCGTACGTTCCAACATCAACATAGAAACGCACAGGAAGTTTCGGACCTCTCTGAATGGGAGCGCGCAATAGATCTGTGATCGTACTCGACTGACCGCCGGCGAGCCCGAATGTTTCGGGATACTCCACCCCGAGCCATAGCGCGAAATGACCTCCGTCGGAGCAACCCATCGAACCGCGGCGGGACGGCCGTGTGTCGGTGCGATATACCGAATCTATGCGGGGAACCAGTTCCTTAACTATGAAACTCGCAAACTGCGTTCTCTTTTCCAGGCGGTACTTATCGGCGCGGTCAGCACCCGGGGGGACAAAGACACAAATCGGCGGTCGTATCTTCCTGTGCGCGATGAGCTTGTCAAGCACGTTCGCCATCGATGCGAGCGAAAGATAGTCCAGCCCGTCGTGGACGTATATCGAGGGATACCGGCCGGATGAGGTTCTATAATCCGGAGGGAGGTACACCTTCACCGTCAGCGTGTCACCGATATACTTGCTTCTTGAAAAGAAGGTCTCGATCGAGCCGTGCGAAATTGTCGAGTCGTACAGAATCTCTTCGGGCTGGATATAGCCGGGCATTGCAAGTTCGGAATTCGATCCGAATCCTCCCGGCACCGTATGCGGGTTTAGGGGGTCGAGAATATATTCGCGGTCTACGATGTACTTGTAGTCTATTCTCGCATCCGGCTCCAACTTCTCAGCGAAGTAGTAGAAGTTTGTCCCGGAAACATTTTCCAATCGCTCGCCAATCGGGGACCAACGGTTCTGGTCCCCTGTGACGGTAATTGAGGAAGTAACCTTGCCTCGAAAGACGAAATAGACCAGGGAATCTTCAGTGACGGGGAATCCGCTGCGAGAGCGGGCAGTCATGAAGCTGTCGATCTGAGCGCTGCGTCGTGAAGGGTCTTCGAGGGTTGCTTCGGAGATGAACGTGGCGAATGATCCCCGAAGCTGTGAGGTCGCTGGGGAAACCGACAGGATGAGAATCCAACAAAGCGCTTTCAGTCTCTGCATAACCACCATGCGTTGTTCCGGCTACTCCAGGATTTGCGCCAGGCTGGATTTTAATTTGAGGATCGTATGCTCGAAATTGTCCCGCTTGTCTCTTTCTTTCTGCACGACATCCGCCGGGGCCTTATCGGAGAAATTCGGGTTGTTCAGCTTCGCCTCCACGCCCTTCAGTTGTCCTTCAAGCCGGGCAATTTCTTTTTCAAGCCGGGCCCGCTCGACGTCGATGTCGATAAGACCCTTCAGCGGTACAAAGATTTCCTGCCCTTGAATAACTGAACTGGCAGCATACCCCGGTTTACGCTGATCTGTCCCTATCGTCAACTGACTGATCTTCGCCATTCTCGCAAGGAGATGCCGGCTTGCTTCGAGGAGATCACGCCTCGTTCGATCATGGCAATTCACTACCACCTCTACCTCTTTTGAAGGAGGAAGATTCATCTCGCTGCGGATGGTCCTGACCGCGCTGATCACTTCTTGAATGAAAATCATCTCCTTCTCGGCATCAGGGTGAATCTCGGCATTCTCGAAGGCGGGCCAGGGCGCCCTCATGATGCTCTCACCCATTTTCCGCTCGTTCACATGTTGCCAGATCTCTTCGGTGACGAAGGGCATGAAAGGGTGAAGGAGCTTAAGGGTTTCCTCATAGATCCGGATGGCACGCTGAACAATCGCCCGTTTCATCCTGACATCGCTTGTTTCGAATATTCTGTTCTTAGCAAACTCAACGTACCAATCGCAGAAGTCGTGCCACATAAAATCGTACAGCAATTTCGCCGCCTCGTTTACCTGGAGGCGTTCAAGACAATCAGTCGTCTCCTTGACCGTCGAATTGAACCGGGAGATGATCCATACATCTGAGAGGTCGTCCGAAGGATTCGTGCCGACAATGGCGATGCCGGAAGGATCTTCACCGAGTAGCGCGTCGCGGTTCATCATGAGAAAGCGGCCGGCGTTCCAGATTTTGTTTGCAAAATTTCTTCCCATCTCGCACTTCTCGTTCGAGTAAAGGACATCTTGTCCGATCGGTGCCAGGTAGAGGACCGTGAAGCGGAGTGCGTCGGCTCCGTACGTCGCGATCACGTCAAGCGGATCGGGGGAATTACCCAGCGACTTGCTCATCTTCCGTCCCTGCATGTCGCGGATAATGCTCGTAAAGTAGACATGCTTGAAGGGAACTGCACCTCTGAATTCCAACCCGGCCATGATCATCCTCGCCACCCAGAAGAAGATAATATCCGGCGCGGTGACTAATGTGTCCGTCGGATAAAAATATTCGAGGTCTTTGCTTTCTTCCGGCCAATTGAAAACAGAGAACGGCCAAAGCCAGGAAGAGAACCATGTGTCGAGCACATCCTCGTCTTGCCGGAATTTGTCGGAGCCGCAATGCGCACAGCGTTCTGGTTTTGTCCGAGAGACAACAGGCTGCTTGCATGCGGGTTTTTGGTGATCGGCAGAATCACAATACCAAGCAGGGACGCGGTGCCCCCACCAGAGTTGGCGGGAGATGCACCAATCCCGGATGTTTGTCATCCAATGTTCGTAGACCTTCGTCCAGCGGTCCGGATAGAACTTGACTTCGCCGTTCATGACAACGGCGAGAGCTTTCTCGGCCAGCGGTTTCATCCTCACAAACCACTGGTCCGAAAGATACGGCTCTATGACGGTGTCGCACCGGTAGCAGTGCCCCACGCTGTGCACATGGTCCACCGTTTTTTCGAGAAGATGCTCTTTCTCCAGGTCGCGAAGGACTTCCTTCCTGCACTCGTACCGATCGAGGCCTCGGTACTTGTTCGGCACCTGTTCATTCATTTTTCCGGAAGTGTCCATCACGATCGGCTTTTCCAGTGCGTGACGCTCGCCGATCTGGAAATCGTTCGGATCGTGTGCAGGAGTTACCTTGACTGCGCCTGTTCCAAACGCCGCGTCCACGAAATCGTCGGCGATGATCGGTATACTCCGTTGCGCGAGCGGGAGCCGGACGTGTTTGCCGATCAAATGTTTGTAGCGGTCGTCTTTAGGGTTGACGGCGACCGCCGTATCGCCGAGCATCGTCTCGGGACGGGTCGTTGCTACGACGATAAATTCTCCGGAGCCCTCGATGGGATACCTGATATACCAGAGATGTCCGTTACTGTCCGTGTAGTTCACCTCGTCATCGCTGAGCGCCGTGTGATCCTTCGGGCACCAGTTGACGATGTATTTTCCTCTATAGACAAGCCCCTTTTCGTGCAGCCGTACGAAGACTTCCTGAACGGCGTTGGACAGCCCCTCATCCATCGTGAATCGTTCTCGCTGCCAGTCGCACGATGTCCCGAGCTTTCGCAGTTGTTTGATGATTGTCCCGCCGTAGAGTTCCTTCCACTGCCAGACCCGCTCAACGAACTTTTCCCGCCCGAGTTCGCGCCTGGCGATCCCTTCTTTCTGAAGAGCCTTTTCCACAACGTGTTGTGTCGCTATCCCGGCATGATCAGTCCCCGGCACCCAGCATGCCTCATACCCTTGCATGCGGCGCCATCGAACAAAGACATCCTGCAGTGTATTATTGAGGACGTGCCCCATCGTCAAGATGCCGGTAATGTTCGGAGGCGGGATGACGACGGTGTACGGTTTCTTAGCGGAATTCGAATCCGCATGGAAAAAACCGTTCGATTCCCAAACCTGATACCACTTGTCCTCGACTTCTTGAGGCGCGTACGATTTCGGAAGTTCCTGCATTCTACTTCTTCTCAGAAAAAATGAATTATGATCAGAGTTATCTAGCGGATTCAATCGGCTGGATGTGACGCTCAAACCGCAGTAAGAGAACGCAACCCTTCGACTCAGCCGCGACGAGTCATCCAGAGCAAGCGGAGCGCGTCGAAGGATGACGTCGCGGCTTCGCTCAGGGTGACTTTCTTATTTAGGTGTCTTCATAGGGAAGCGATGCCCCCTCCGAAGATTCCAGGACGGAAGCTCCTGACCCAAAGCCGTGAGGGCCTACCTCTCCAACGCGAGACTTAAGGCCGTCGTGAGTTTCAAAACATCCTTCGTGGTTTTCTCCAACCTGTTACTGATAATTTTGATGAGGTTTTTCAGAACATGATATCCGATTTCGTGGTCGGATTCAGTCAGTTCAAAAAAATCCTTCTGTCCGATCTCTGCGAGAACGCAGTTCGAAGTGGCGATGACGCTCGCAGACCGCTCGGCATTTGAATCGAACAGGGTCATTTCGCCAAAAAATGCAAAATCATCTCCCGTCAGACGAATAAGTGATTTGTCCCCTTTGTCCATTCCGTGGCCGGCGACTTTAAGGAGGAGCGACTTCGAGACCTCGACCTCTCCGTCCAGGAGGATGAACATTTCCGTCCCCTTCGTTCCCTCTTTGATGATAACGGATCCCGCCGCTACCTTCTTCTCGGTAATGATTCTCCTGATCTTCTCGAGCCTGTCATCCGCCAGGTTGGTGAAGAGGGGAATATTCTTGAGGAACGCCAGGTCAATTCTTTTCATACTCGACTGCCGCGTTAAGATTTATCGGTTTCGATCGTGCCGATGATAACTCCGAGATCCTTTTTTTGGATCTGGTAATCGAACGGCGGGTTTACATCCACACGCATCCCCATCCTCTCAGCAACGTTGATTCCGGCTTCCCTGAATTTTCGTTCTATGAACGAATCGACGGCAGACATATCATGGGAGAGAATATCGTTCAGACCGACCGTTTCTTCCTCAGTCACGATGCCTATAAGGATCCAATTCTTCGACTTCTTGAAATGGATAAAGAGCTCTCCGTATGTCTTGCCGATGAATTCTTTGGGGATCGGCACGCGGTGGATATCGTTGCCATGTTCATAGTCGAGGATCTCCATTGCGACTTGCGGAGCGCCCGGATAGAGGATCTCATTTGCGAGGAAGAACCCCACGTGCTGGTCGCTCACGATCACATCGTCTGCATTTGCCCGCTTGATGTGCTGGTAGTTCTCTTTGTTGACGATATGAGCGAAGACCTTCAACTGCGGGTTAAGGGACTTCATTGTGAGAAGTGCGAGCAGGGTCTTGTCGTCCGACAACTGTCCTCCCTGAGACGTCGTGTCGGGAACGATGATCGCCGATTGTGCCGCCTTCACGTTTGCCCTGTTCAGGACAGGTTCCCGCGAGTAGTCTCCGCGCACGAAAGCAATTTCCAGGTTGGGATATGCCTCGCTCACAACTTCCATCAGTTCGGCCTGTGCCTCATTGGCGAGGACGACCTTCATCGCCGCTTTGGCAGGGCTGTTGCGATTGAGGATGCGGAGTATCTCTTCGACGTGCAAGTTCCATCCGCAGATGAGAACGTGGCCGGTGAAATCGATGTCTTGCAATCCTTGGCTCTCCTTAATTTTTCGTGCAACGAAAACGGAAGAAATTGTGGCCGTAAAAAGCGAAATCAAAATAAGCCCGCTGATGATCGTGACAGAACCTACAATTCTGCCCAGAGGGGTGATCGGCACCTTGTCCCCGTAACCTACCGTGGCGACCGTAACAATGGACCACCACATCGCGTCGCCGAAATTCTCGAATTGCTGCGCGTTCGCATGACTTTCGGATAGGAGCATCAGAAATGCGGCTACGGTAATCGTCAGGACGATGACGACAGAAAGCTGAGCAAGCTGATGCTTCCGAAACAGCTTGAACGCTTGTGCAAACGCAGCTGAGATCTCCCGAATCATCGGTACACGACAAGTGTTTTGGCGAGATGCGCGGCATTTCCGATACGATCTCTCACTTCTATCTTCACTGTGTATCGACCACGCGGCAGAGGATCGAGAGGAACGTAGAACACCGTTCGTTTCTCCGGGTCGTACTCGGGGATAATCCGATCCCCGTTCAAATAGACATTGATCTGGTCGGGGTCGACACCCGAAAGATTATCTCTCACTCCAAAGGAAAAAAGAGGGCGTCCTTTCGCATTCCGGGACGATGTGCGCCAGCGGCTGATCGTCGGCCGCTGTAGGTCATCAAGAATTGCAAAGGTTCCGAGGGTCATCCCATCATGCAACACGAGCGCGTGCGCTTGCCTGTCCCTGTTCGTCTCTTCGAACCTCCAACCGCCGCCATTATTGACGTACAGTCCAAGCTTGTCGTCCGATTCCTTTTCCGGAGGATAGCTCATCGTGACACCGATGGCACCCCGGAGCAATACATCGCGGGGATAGACATCGTATTTCATCGTCCCCAGCTGCTCAACGATCGGGTGAAGCGGCGTGAAAACCGAATGCGGCCCGAATGTCACGAGCAGGCTGCCGTCGTCGGATTGGATTTTTCCTCCCTGAGAGGGGGAGACCGTATTCATCGTGAACGAATCGAAGACTTCCCCTCGTTTGCCGGCGATTTCACAGAACACTTTCAGATGAGATGTTCCGCCGAATGTATCCGAGAGTCTGTAAATTCCTTCATACTCATTCAGATCGACGGAGCGAAGAGGCACAGAAGTCACCGTGTAGCCTTGTTCAATCTGCAATGAGGGGGTTGCGGTGAACGGAACCGGTGACTTCACCCAGAGTTTCAGAAACGAGCCATCCTCTTCGCTCGAAACTTTCGCAGTTCCCTTCGTCGAAGGCTGATTTAGAAAGCAATACGCGGGGAACGACCGCGTTCCCCAAATATTTTTTGCCGTAACTCGGATGATGTCTGTCCCCTTCAAATCAACTGGAAGTGTAAGTGAATCGTCTCGGATGCCGAGGGAACGAGAGCTATACTCGTGCACCCGCCACGATTTCGCGGTGAGCGCTTTTTCACTGATCTCCACGCTTGCCAGGTTCTTCGCGTTCGGAAGATACGCAGTCAGCGATTGATCGGAGTGCCCGATGATTTCTACTTTGGGGGGATGGTTAAGAACAAATGCTCCAGTCAGTTCGGAGGAATTCCCGGAATAGTCCGAAGCAATTATTTTGAATTTATGCAATCCCTCTGAGTACTTGCGCGGTGCAATGACACCGCCTAATTCGCCCCGACGATTGTAGAACGGGAGCGAGTTCCCTTCTTCGAGATAGAGCTTCTGGAATCTTCCCTTGTGCTCCTTCCAGAGCGACCATTCAAAATCCAACCCTATCTGACGAGTTTCTTCCTCCGGGAATCGATCGCGGCGGCTGGTGAAGATCGTGGTATCGTCCACGAGAAACTCAAAGGAGTACACACTGGAGTGATAGCTCGTATTGTTGACCCTGTCCATTGCGTCGACGGAAAAACCGACAGCGCCGGTAGCACGAATGACCTCCGCGATCGAGTACGACGACCGTCTTCCGGCACGTGCCCGATACACCTTCGGCGCGAAATCGTAGTCGACAAAAGAATTTTCATCCATTGGGGTTACCGCCAAACGCCGGAATATCGGCGGTTCGTCGTCGCGGTACTGGCGGATGTTGGGAAAGAGAAGCGGGTTCACCGGATTGAAATTCTCGTCCCGGATTTCAAAGTGGAGGTGAGCATCACCGGAGCCGCTCTCGCCGCTGTATGCGACGATGTCTCCTTTGCGAACCGGAAAATCGTTCGGCTGAAATTTCATTTCGATGGAAAACTTTCCTTGCTTCAACTGCTCGGCTCGAACAGCTCGTTCGAGTTTGTCCATGTAGGCACTCAAGTGCGCATAAGTCGTATAGAAGCCGTCGCCGTGCCGCAGGATAAGGAACCTTCCGTATCCATACGGCGATAACTCGATTCGTGCGACATAACCGTCGCGGGCGGCATAGACGTCGGCGCCGATCCTGTTGCCTGTTCCGATGTCGAGCCCTGCATGGAAATGCGAGGAGCGGAATTCGGCAAATGACGAAGTGATCTTTGGGCGTGCGCTCGTTGGCCAGATGTAATCGGCCAGATCAGTCCGGATGGAGTCGAACGGGGCATACGCTGCCTCGATGGCCGAGCTGCTCGCCGGATTTAATGTAGCAGGCAGCCGAAAGGCAACACAAAGGGGAACCGCCAGTCCAATTATTGAAATGCCGATGATGAGTGAGAAAATATGACGTTTGCTGAATTGATTCAACTGATGACCTTCTAGTTTCACTGAGGAGAAATGACCGGGTGGTGGAGCTTTCCAACCCCTTTGATCTCTGCATCGATGACATCGCCCCCTGAAACCTTTCCAACACCTTCAGGCGTGCCGGTATAAATAATGTCCCCCTCTTCAAGGGTAAAAATTGTTGAGAGGAAAGCAATGATGAAGTCGATCTTAAAGATCATGTTGGATGTGTTTGATCGTTGGCGCTCCACTCCATTTACCTTTAACGTGATCTCTAAATTATTCGGGTCCTGGATACCCTTTTTCAATATAAACGGTGAGAGCGGAGCCGACGTGTCGAACCCCTTTGCGATCGACCACGGATTTCCGGCCACTTTCGCCTCTTTCTGCACGTCGCGCATCG
>CAYYHS010000029.1:0-13060 GCA_964471785.1 uncultured Chitinophagaceae bacterium | reverse complement strand
TTTTTTGCGTTAAGAATTGGTTCAGGTAAACCGTGATGATGCCATGACCTGCTCATAACGCAAGTCACGACATCACATTTAAAACTTACAACGAATACTTCACTGTTCCGTAGACTGATCGAGGCTGCCCGGGGACGACATACCCACCTGCGACCAATTCAGGATACGCTTTGTCTGCCAGATTTTTTACTCCCAATTGGATGAGAGCACTGCCTGTATGAACACCCACAGTTAAAGAGAAAACAGCGTACGACGGCAGAACCACACCCGGTTCGTCGAAAGGACTGTATGGACCGACAACGTTCGAACTCAGCTTAATGTTCCAGTTGGCGTGTGGGATAATATCCAATGCAGCGATGCCGATATACTTGGCAGTATTATAGACACGAGCACCGGAAAGAGAGTCGCCGGTATCCGAAATCAGATTTCTGTACCGGGCATCGTTGAATGTCCAGTCTGCCGTTAAAAGAATTTCATTAGTTAACTGAGCCGCAACATCTGCCTCTATTCCCTGCCTGCGACTGCTGCCGCCGCTGGTGGAGATGAGAGTGATCGGGTTGAACGTCTGTTCATTGCTGACATCCATCAGGAAGAGGGCAACGCTGCCGCTGACGCCTCCCTTGTCGAACTTCGTCCCCACTTCGTACGCCCAGGCAGTGATAAAGGGCAGCGAAGGAGTCTCGATCGTTCCGTCCGTAGAGCGAAAACCCCGCGACACATTTGCGTAGAGCGAGGCTTCGTCGACCAGTGCGTACATTAGGCCGACTTTCGGAGAAAAAATTCCTTTGGTGTCGCTCGCGGTCGGAGCCCCATCAGGGGCGGAGAAATTATTCAGGATGTCATATCGCGCGCCCGCAGTGAATGTAAACCTGTCGGCCCGTTCTTCTGATTGCAGAAATGCCGCCCCTGCCTCCTGCCGCGCTGATAGTAGAATTTGAGAGGAATCTCGTACTCTGTTCGTGGTCATCCAGTTTTCGTAATCGGAATGATCGAATTTTCCCTCGACTCCCAACGTCACATCAACGTGCGGAAGAATCCACGTAAGAGCGCTCGTCCCTCCGAAGCCGTACCGTGTGTCTTCTTCTTCGGTTTGATTCCCGGAGCCTTCTGTGATTCCTCCTTCGGGGGGCGTCGTGAGAAAAAGCTGCCAGCGCCCTTGTGTTGAATAGAGCGTCGTCCGCCAAAACATGACAGAGTCAGGCGAGACGCGGAGACTCACGCGTTCCTGCGCCCGGTGCTTGAACCCGCCATCGGTCGAATTTGCGACGATATTGTACTGACGTTGATTAAACTGAGACTCTGTAATTGACCCGGGGGAGTTCCAATTGGCGCCATATAACTCAATGCCCGCATCGAGGGTTGCAACGGGTGAGAGGTTATGGACAAATCGTGCGTGCCCTTGCTCGAGATTATAGGTGGTGTTCGGCCTCCAGCCGTCTTCACGGATCGCACGAACACCGAAAACCCCGCTGTTCTCGCTGCGGTCAAAACCTGTAAGAAGCGTTCCATCGAATTTTCCGTACGAACCTGCGGAAAGCCATACATCCGTCCGGTCCATTTTTTCCAGCGTTCGAATGTTCAGTATCCCGGCCATAGCAAAATTTCCGTAGAGGGCGCTCGTTGGCCCTTTGATAAGATTCATAGAACTCACAGCTTCGGGCATCAAAAGATTAAAATCATCATACCCCTCCGCGTGTCCGTTGACCGGCTCGTTAATCGGCACGCCGTCGATCCATAGCGCCATATCAGTTGAGTGGTCGGAGCTGAATCCGCGGATCGAAGCATCCGATGCAAAACCGGGGCCTTGTCCCTGCTCGTGAACTTCGAGCCCGGTCGTTTGTCGAAGAAGGTCCCACGAATCAGTCGCGACCGTCTGCTGAATATTCAAGGGAGAAACAACGATGGAACTCGCCGGCACCTGGCGTTCAATAGGCGTCGCAGTGATGGTCACTTCGGGCAGTTGCACCGGCGAAGTGGTTAACGAGTCTTCTGGAAAGGCGCTCGCCCGCTCGGATAGGCACGCAAAGAGACAAAGCAATGAAATACCGAAACGATATTGCATGGAGAATCCTCCTGTTCATCATAGAATGGCAATACTCCTTCGCACAGAACCAAGGAGTTCTGATTGAAATGTATTCTACGAAACGGAAAAGGAGAATTGGGGAGGATGAAACGTGAGGAGTCGTATCCCCGCAAGAAGATATGGAACTAAGGCGTTGGAGTTTTCCGGGACCACTCCGTCGATCTGCCTCTCCTGTGAGAAAAGATTCTCAACGGCAGGATCAAGCACGTTCGGTGTAAGTGCAACGACAGGCGCAGAACAAGGGGCAGAAGATACTGAACACTCGGGTTTATTTTGTGAGTTTTCGTGACCCCTGTTGCGACAGCATGGGCACGACATGTCGCCGTCAGGATGAGTGCAGCAACATTGGCTCATCGAGCCCGGCCGATCTCCGCGCAGCACTCCAATGCCCATCCACGGAACGAACAGATAACCGTTGGAGACCAGAAGCACGATGACCAGCATGGCACTTGTGTGTCGACGCAGAAGACTCATACTATTTGAAATGGCTAGGATTTGTGGACGGTGGTTATACTAACTTAATAATATTTCGGTCTTTCGCAAGATCCATACTAACAGTCCAAAGAACCTGCAAGGATACGCTATCAAAACAATAATTTGGTTGAACTAGTGCCGACGAATTGTTATATTTTAGCGATGCCATTGACCCCCCGTAGAAGAATGCCAGTTTTCCTGCTCGCAGTGTACGTTGCGAGTCTGGCACTTGTGATGTCGCCCCATTGCGATGCAGATTCAGCATTCGGGAGCGGCAGGACGTCCATCTCTGCTCACGCCGATGCGGCCCACTGCAAGCATGCCGATGCGTCTCATGCTGAGACGTGCTCGTTGTGTTCATTTTTTGCCGGCAAGGCTATTTTCCTTTCGTCTCCCCTTCTCTGGAACACTTCTGGAGAAGTTGTCATCGGATACCTCCCCTTTGTTTCTTCCTCGTACTCTTTGCTCTTTTTAGCCTCGTCTTCCCACCGCGGCCCCCCGGACATCCAAACGATTGCGTAACTGAACGCCGGAATTAATCCGGTGATGTTCAATCGATTACTGGATTGTCGAGTGAAGAACTTCATTGTAATCTTAATTCTTATCATAGGCATGACCGCCGTGATGCTGGCCCAGCAGGACAGCACTGCGGTCGATTCGCTTCTCGTGAAGCAGCTCGAGCAGCAAATGCAGGCGGCCGCACCTCCCCCTGCGCCAGCGCCATCTGCCCCGCGCTCTGCACCGACAACGAATCCCGACCTTAGTGCTATCGGAGATTTTCGAGCACTCTATAACAGCGTCGGGCAAAGGAATGTCGAACTGTATTTCAATCAATTGGAGATGCAGCTCACCTCGGTCGTCGATCCGTACGCCCGGGCTAATTTCATTTTTTCGTTTGGCAAGGATTCGGTCAACGGCAACTTCAGCACCGATCTGGAAGAGGCAACGCTGACGACACTGGACCTTCCTTACCAACTCCAGGCGACTGTCGGGAAGTTCAAGCCGCATTTTACAAAGGTCAATACGATCCATCCTCACGCATTCAGCTTTGTCGATTTTCCGACAATGCTAACCCGGTACTTTTCGGATGAGGGGCTTTTTATGGAGGGGGTTTCGGCAAGCTGGCTTGTCCCAAATCCGTGGGACTATTATCAAGAGCTTGATGTTGAAGTCGGAAGAAGCGAAGCCAATCACACGCTCGACCAGGGGAATGCCAATAAACTTCTTTACGTGGGCCATCTCAAGAATTTTTTCGAGCTGACCGACAATGCAACGCTGGAGCTCGGCCTATCCGGACTCTCCGGAGTCAACAGCCTGCAGTACGCGACTACAATGGGCGGGCTGGACGTGACCTATAAATGGAAGCCGGTTCAGTTCAACACATTCCAATCATTCACCTGGCAAACCGAGGGGATTGTTTGTAAGACAAGCACGATCACGGCGTCGGACGTCCAGACGTATGGCGCCTACAGTTACGTTGAGAACCAGGTTTCGGAAAGAACTTTTGTCGGCGCACGCTTCGATTACTCTGCGATGCCGGGAAATAAGAGCTCGGAAGACCGGGTCTCATCGTTGCTCTTTCGATTTCAACCGTCCGAATTTCAAATACTGGCACTCGAATTCCAGCATGACGTCCGAAGCTATGGATCAAACGCCAATCAGGTTGTGTTGAGAGCGATCTTTGCGATCGGTACTCACGGGGCACATGCGTATTAATTTCTGACATCATATCCATCATCCTTGGAGAATCCCTGAAATGAACAAATTAAAAATAAAGGCTGTTACAATCTCCCTCGCAAGTGTTCTTTTCTTTTCGATGGCCGGCGCCCAGATCAAAGTCGTCACAACGTTGACCGATCTTAAGAGCATTACTGAACTGATCGGCGGCGACCGTGTCGACGTCTTCGCCATTGCCACCGGATACCAAAACCCCCATTTTGTCGACCCGAAACCGAGTTACATTTTGAAACTCGCACACGCCGACATGTTCGTCACCGTCGGCCTGGATTTGGAAACCGGCTGGGTGCCTCCGTTGCTGAACAGCGCGCGCAATGCTAAGATTCAAAAAGGAGGAGAGGGATACGTCGACGCATCAACCGGTGTCCCCCTTCTTCAAGTTCCGACCAGCCTCAACAGAGGAGAGGGAGACATCCATATTTACGGCAACCCACACTATTGGCTCGACCCGGCAAACGGCAGGATCATCGCCCAGAACATTTACAATTGCCTGGGCCGTCTCGACCCGGATCACCGCGATGCGTTCAAAGCAAACCTTCAGCGCTTCAACGAAACGATGGATGCAAAGATGAAGGAGTGGACTGCAAAGGCAGCCGCCTTCAGGGGGACAAAAGTGATCGTCTATCATAACGAATGGCCATATTTTGAGCAACGGTTTGGCATCGTCATTGCCGACTTCCTCGAACCAAAGCCCGGCATTCCACCGACGCCGTCGCAATTGGCGAAAGTGATCGGCGAGATGAAACGGGACAATATGAAAATCATCATCAATTCGCCCTACTTCACTTCGGATGCAGCAGACCTCGTCGCGCGTAACGTAGGGGGGAAAGTCGTCACCCTAGCAACATCGGTCGGGGCGTACGATGGAATAAAAACATATTTCGATCTTTTTGATTACGATGTCGCGCAACTCGTCTCAGCGGTCAAATGAACTTGTTCACTATCAGACTATAGAAGGGTCATCCTATGCTTGACATGTTCACTCAAGATTTCATCTTCAACGCATTGAAAGCCAGCATCATCATGGGCTTGCTCCTTTCCTATCTGGGCGTCCATGTCGTCGGGCGCGGAATCGTGTTCGTCGACCTCGCGCTCGGGCAAATTTCGATGCTGGGCGTTGCTGTCGCCAACTACTTCGAAAAAGACCCCACCGTCATTTCGATTATTTTCACGATGGTAGGAGCATTCTTACTCTCTTTCATCAAGATTAAGGATAAGCGTTTGAAGCAGGAGGCGATCATCGGCATCGTCTATGCCGTCGCTTCGGCGGTCACGGTGCTGTTCATTTCAAAAGCCCCTCACGGCGAATCTGATATTTCGGAAGTGTTGTTTGGAAGCGTCTTCACGGTTACGTCAAGTCAGATTGTCACCCTTGCAGTTGCATTCGGAATCATCGGGCTTGTTCATATTATCTTCCGGAAAAAGTTCTTCGAGCTTACAGAGAAATTTGAAAACCACGAGATCAAGGATATCGGCGTGTTCAACCCATGGAACTTCTTGTTCTATCTTTCGATCGGGTTGTCGATCGTCCTCGCGGTGCGGATTGCAGGAGTGATTCCGGTCTTCTCCTATCTCATTATTCCGCCGGTTGCTGCCATACTCTTGTCCCGCTCCCGGGTCGGCTCTGTCGTCATTGCCATCGCTGTCAGCGTTCTCGGAAGCTTCTTCGGGCTTTATTTTTCAACCAAATTCGATTTTCCAGCCGGGTCAGCGGTCGTTGCGATCTTGGGAGGGCTTTTCCTGCTTGTTGCCATTCTTCGATCGGTGAAAGGAAGGCTTATTTCTGTTAACGGCAAGGAAGAATAAATTAATGGAACCAATTCAGGGTTTGCGATGTCTAATACGTAGAGTGGCATTGATTCACATGAAAAAACCGGACAGTTTCGGAGAATGAACAAGTTCGTACAGAGCAAATCCAAGCTTTTCCTGGCACTCATATGGCTCTTTTTGGCCTCGATGTTTGCCGACGGTGCAAATCTCGACGACCTTTTGCCGGGATTCATTGTTGTCCACTCCGATGAGGACAACGCCACTCAGACCGAGTCCGAGCTTCTCACGCCCTCCACTGCGAAAACGCCGGTTCATTCACACTCTCTGCCGCAATCCCCTCAAAAGAAAGAAGATTCTCAACCGACAACTCCGTTGAAAATAATTTATGACCAGGACAGCGATTCGCTTGCTGCTGCCCCCGTCTCGCTGGCTGAGTTCTTTGTTCCCCTTGCGCCCCAAACCCTGGTCAAATATGAATCTACGATCTCGGTTCACTCTCTTTACCTCCTCAACTGTACTCTTTTGATCTAGCGCCTTCCCTCAAGCCTGGCCTGGAATAAGTACTCGCAACGACGGTATTCCGGTCATTCTTCCAAAACCCAAACTGTAGTCCATCCAAGAGTAGAAGCGATTATTAGGTCGCTCTGAGATGAATGAATTCACAACTCATCCTAGTCCTCCCTCATCTGCAATTGGCGATGTTTGCTTTTTGCACGGAGGAGATGAGTGCTATCGGAATTAAAATTTCGCAGAAGAATACGCATGCGCACCACAACAGGACTATTCATGGTCTTTGCCCTGTGCTTTGGGGCAGAGACAGGTCGATGTGAACCTTTATCTCCGTCAAGCAAAGTCGATACGGTCTCTCTCACTGTCGAGAAGGCCGAAGAACGATTTGTGCAAAACAATCTTCAGCTTCTCGCTGCACGCTTCGGTATCGGCGCAGCAAAAGCGGCCGTCTACCAAGCGGGTCTCTGGAGTAATCCGAATATTGCGGTCGAACAAAACGCGTACAACCGGTTCACGAATAGGTATTTCGACATTTCGAAAACGGGCAATACAGAAGTTCAGCTCCAGCAATTGATACTCCTCGCCGGAAAACGGAATAAGCAAACCCGGCTTGCCGAAATCAATTCAGAGATTGCAGAAGAGACCTTTTACAATACCCTCCGAGCTCTAACGTTCGAGCTTCGCACTGATTTCTTCGATCTCTATTTTCTTCAGAAGTCTCTTGCTTTCTACGATCAGACGCTTCCCGAGGTGAGAAAGACGGTCGCCTCAACGGAAGCGATCTATCAGAAACGTTCCATCCTCCTTTCCGAAGTACTTCGCCTTAAGGCTCTTCTTTTTTCGCTTGAGAATGAACGGCTCGGACTTTTGAACAAGATATCACAAACGGAAAATGAGCTGAGTCTACTTCTTCGCGACAGTTCGGAATCCGCCACGTACTACGTACCTCAACTCGGCGGCCGGAATCTTGACAGTCTCCGAATTGATACTCTTGAGCTGCCCGGCGTGATTGCGGCCGTAGCCGAACATCGGCCTGACTTCAGGATTACAGACGCCCAGGTGCGTCTTGAGGAGGAGAATCTTGCACTGCAGAAGGCTCTCAGCGTTCCCGACGTTACTGTTGGAGGGATGTATTCAAGGGCGGGAAGTTACATACCGGACTACTACGCTCTCACAGTTTCCATTGACCTGCCGATTTTCAACCGGAACCAGGGCAATATAGAGGTATCGGCACAAAACCTCGAAGCAGACAAGGCGCTCCGGCAGCACACGCGCCTCGAGATCGAGAAAGAAATAGCCGAAGCATACCGGAAGGCGGCAGCAACCGACAGCCTCTACAGATCGTTCGACAAGAAGTTCACCGACGAGTACAAAACATTGGTCGATGGAATGAATGCAAGCTACGAAAAACGCAACATCACCATCATAGAGTTCACAGATTTCTACGAGTCATACCGAACCAGCATGCTTCAAATGCATCAACTTCAGAATGAGAGGCTGGATGCGTTCGAGGCGCTGAATTATGCAGCTGGAACCGCACTCATCAATCAGTAAGCAACAGGATAGAAGGATCATCCATAAGGAACATACACTATGATTACCACGGCAAAATTCATAAGGAATATTCTTTTCTTCCCGGCACTTATCGCCCTGTCGCTCTCAAGCATTGGTTGTCAGGAAAAAAGCAAGGCTGGCGCACTTTCGCAAGAGTCGGCCAAAAAAGCGGCTGTTGC
Source organism: uncultured Chitinophagaceae bacterium (assembly GCA_964471785.1). Taxonomy (GTDB): domain Bacteria; phylum Bacteroidota; class Ignavibacteria; order UBA10030; family UBA8401; genus JAGVPT01. The sequence continues at coordinate 4,753 of CAYYHS010000029.1, read as the reverse complement.
CGACGATGGAAAAACAATCCGTTTCCCTGCCGGATCGGCTGGGCTGGAACAAATTAAGACGACAGTAGCAAAAGAAGGAACGGTGCTTGTCTCCGTTATCGGACCTGCCCGCGTGGTCGCTACCATTTCTCCCGCGATCGCCTTAAACGGAAACATTATCCTCTTCGAGTCTTCAGACATCACAACGGTCTATTCACAGTACCGTCAGAGCCGTTCGAATGTCGATCTCTCATCGAAGAATCTCGTCCGCATCAAAGAGATGTTCGACAACCAGGGAGCAACATCGCGCGACCTCAACCCGGCGGAGACCGATGCCGCAAACGCCCGCTCTGCCATGAGCGAGATGGAGGGAAGACTGCGCGCGCTCGGTTTCAATCCCGCTGAGTTGGAATCGGTCAAAACCCAAACTGCATGGCTTATCTCGGATGTTCCCGAGTCTGAGCTGCATGAAGTGCAGAAGGGGGAGGATGTCGATATCTACTTCTCTTCTTTTCCAGGACAAAAGTTAATCGGAAGCGCCGCTGCCATCGGCGACATTGTCGATCCTGTGACTCGCACGGTCAAGGTTCGCGTAACCCTCAAGAATCCGGGCGGGCGACTTCTTCCCGGAATGTTCGCTCGCGTGGACTATGGCGACCCGCGCAGCGGTGTCATTGTTCTCCCTTACACCGCAATCGTGACTGTGGATGCCGATGACTACGCATTTATTCAGACCGGCGAAGGAGAGTTCACCAGACGGAGGGTTACAATTTCGAACGCTAACGCCCTGAACGCCCTCGTCCTCAATGGCATTGCCGATGGAGAAAAAGTTGTCACTTCGGGGGCGATGTTGCTGAAAGGATTGAGTTTTGGGTACTGACGGAGCCAGGCAACTGAATGGAATTAAATTTCTGTTTCAGAAAACCCCTCCCCAACCCTCCCCTTTCGGGGGAGGGAGACAAATCTCTCCCCCCTTAAGGGGGAGACCAAGAGGGGGTCGAACAGCCGCAAACTTCATTTTTTGAAAAGCAATGCCGGAGTGAATTTGATCCGAGAATCGGTTTTAAAATCTCTCGTCACCCAATCTTGTTCATAACTCTTCAATCGCTATGATACGCAACTTGCTCGGTTTCGCACTTAACCAACGGTATGCTACTCTTGCATCCGTCTTCGTTGTTATCGCTCTCGGGATCTGGTCATGGATTAACCTGGAAAAGGAAGCCTACCCGGATGTCGGAGATACTCAAGTCACAGTTATCACGTTGTTCCCGGGGCGTGCTGCGGAAGAAGTGGAGCAGCAGGTAACTCTTCCGATCGAGCGAGCCCTCAACGCCGTTCCCCGTGTCATCAGCCGCCGGTCGAAAACCATCTTCGGTCTCTCGGTAATAGAGTTGACTTTTGAAGACGGAACGGACGATTACTTCGCCCGCCAAAGGGTCCTTGAAAAACTCAACGACGCTACACTCCCCGACGGGGTTGCTCCGTCGCTCGGCCCGCTTACCGGTCCTGTCGGAGAGATATTTCGCTACGTCATTGAGTCCAACGAGAGCCATACTCCGATGGACTTGCGAACATTGCAGGACTGGGTTATCATCCCGCGTCTTCTTCAAGTTCCCGGTGTCGCCGACGTGGTTAATTTCGGCGGACTGGTAAAACAGTATCACGTCATCACCTCTCCGGATAAACTGCAGCGCTACAATCTCTCAGTTCAGAATGTCATCGATGCGATTACGGCCAATAACCTCAATACGGGCGGCAACATCATCCGGCGGGGCGGCCAGGGCTTTGTCGTCCGCGGGATCGGAGCAATTCATACGATGGACGATATCAGAAATATTGTCGTCACATCAGTAAATGGTGTCCCCGTCTTCATTCGCGATCTCGCGAGCGTCGAAGAATTCCCCCTCCCTCCGGCGGGCGTCCTCGGGTATACGCTCCAGCCGGATGATTCAACTTCAATCGACGTCAACTCCAGCATTCAAGGGCTTGTCGCTATGCGGCGGGGCGAGAATCCATCGGATGTCGTCCAGGCGCTTAAACAGAAAGTAAAAGAGATCAACGATAACGATCTGCCGGACGGAGTGAGGCTAAAGATCACGTACGATCGAAGTGAACTTGTCAACTACACGATTGACACAGTTTCCCGAACGCTGTTCGAGGGTTTTTCCATCGTTATTATTGTATTGATCTTTTTCATCGGCAGTGTCCGGTCGGCCCTTGTCGTGGCAACGACGATCCCTATCTCGATGCTTTTTGCTTTCACCATGATGAAGTTAACCGGGATCCCTGCGAACCTCCTCTCGCTCGGCGCGGTCGACTTCGGTATTATTGTCGATGGTGCAGTTGTTATGGTTGAAAACATCATGCGCCGCTACCGGGACGCCACAGCAGAAGAACGCAAACGGGGAATTGTCCGGTTCACCCTTTCGGCAGCCCAGGAAGTCGGAAGAGAGATATTCTTTTCCATCACGATCATCATTCTCGCGTATCTTCCGATCTTTTCATTCCAGCGTGTCGAGGGGAAGCTCTTTTCTCCGATGGCGTACACCCTCGCGTACGCCATCACGGGATCGATGATGCTTGCCCTGACAGCCATCCCGGTCTTCATGACAATGATGTACCGGAAACATTTTGAGTCTGAAAACCCCGGGAAGATAGAATGGCACAATCCTATCTACGAATGGATCGAGCAAAAATATGCGAAAGTTATTTCCATCGTCACCCGATATTCTGTTCCGACGGTTTGCGCAGCCTCCACAGTCGTGCTGGTTATTCTTTTCATCGGCATCAGAAACATAGGAACCGAGTTCCTTCCGGAGTTGGATGAAGGATCTTTGAATATCCGTTGTTTCTTTCCTGTCGGGATATCGCTCAACGAAGCAGAGAAATACTGCCCGGTGATCCGTCTCGTGATCAGCCGGCATAAGCAAGTCAACGTCGTCTTGACGCAATTGGGGCGGAATGACGATGGAACCGATCCATACGGCCCCAACCGGCTCGAGATTTTTGTTGGATTGCGGGCATACTCCACCTGGATCAGCTCGATCTCAAAAGAGCAATTGCTTTCTCAGATCAAAAATGAGCTGGGGGAGGCAATACCCGGCGCTCAGTTTTCTTTCTCGCAGCCGATTCTGGATAACGTCACCGAAGCTGTCACGGGAAGTGTCGCCGACCTGGCGATCCTCATTAACGGTGAAGATCTAAAGTTCATGCGCTTGAAAGCCGACTCAATTCTTGCCATCATTAAAACAATTCCAGGAGCGAGCGAATGGGGCATTGAACAAGAAGGAGACCAGGCTCAACTCACCGTCGACATTGACCGCGAGGCTGTTGCACGGTATGGAATCAATGTGAGCGATGTTCAAAAGATGATCGAGGCTGCAATTGGGGGAAAGGTCGTCGGAAAGGTCTACGAGGGAGAACGGCGTTTCGATATTGTGGTTCGTTATACGCCCGAATATCGTTCATCGATTGAGTCGGTCCGCAACTTGCTTGTTCCTTCGCCGTCGGGAGGGCGGATCCCGATGTCTCAGCTTGCAGCTATTAAGTTAGTCGACGGCCCCACGATCATCCAACGGGAGGATGGAGTACGGCAGATTTCCGTCCGGACCAACATACGAGGGAGAGATCAGGGGAGCTTTGTTGCCGAGGCGCAGGCCAAAGTGGCATCGGCGATAACCTTGCCGAAAGGATACACAGCGACATGGGGGGGGCAATTTGAGAATCTGTCCCGAGCCGGAAAGAGGTTGGCGATTGTTATCCCTCTTACCGTCGGCATTATTTTTCTCGTCCTCTTTATGATGTATCGGGATGTTCGGTATGTCGGCGTGGCAATGGCGGGCATCCCCTTTGCTTTGATCGGCGGGATTGCGGCATTATTGATCCGCGGTTACAGCTTCAACGTTTCGGCGGGAGTTGGTTTTATTTCTCTCTTCGGCGTTTCAATTATAGCCGGTGTGCTCTTTGTCTCCCGCGCCAATCGGCTTGTTGAAGATCTTGACTTAAGTATATTCGAAGCCGTGAAACGGGCAGCCGTCATTCAACTCCGGCCGAACCTTATGACAATGCTGCTTGCACTTCTCGGGCTTATCCCCGCCGCCCGTGCAACCGGAATCGGATCAGATGTCCAGCGGCCTCTTGCTACGGTCATCGTCGGCGGGCTTTTGTCGGCCCTGTTGCTCACTCCATTGGCGCTCCCATCCATGTACCTTCTTATTGTTCGCAGGAAGAGAGACGAAATCCCACCATTAAAATCGGAATCGTGAGGCCATCATGCTCGAAGTAACGATATTTCTCGATGAAGATGATCGATTCAACAATGAACCGCTTCACGAGTACATTATGAAGTATCTCCTCCATCATCACATCAAAGGGGCGACGGTGTTCAGCGCGATGGGAGGCTACGGCGAAAAACGCCATCTTCATTATCCGCGGAAACTCGGAGCCTCCGATGAGGGACCTCTGATGATCCTCATTATTGACGATGAAGAACGGATACGCATCATCCTGCCCCATCTTAAAGAAGTGCTTGCTGAGGGGCTTATTACTGTGAAGAAAGTTGAGCGGGCGTGAAACAGTGAGCAGTAATCAGTGAGCAGTAAACAGTAAACAATAAACAATTAATTAATAGCTGATTACTGATAACTGTTCTATTTTGCTTTCAACAGCAGCACCGGCACACTAACGCCGTGGCGGACTTTGGTCACCGTCGTTCCTAAAAAAAGATCGGCAACAAAACGGTGGCCGTGCGTGCTCATCGCGACGAGATCGCATC
>CAYYHS010000028.1:4868-13078 GCA_964471785.1 uncultured Chitinophagaceae bacterium | reverse complement strand
AAATAGACCCGTCAGCCGGGGGGCCGACGGGGTGGGGAGTGACAGTGCTATTCTCACGGCGGGTCAAATCCTACGGAAACTTCCCGTCGCGGGCTGCGCAGGCATTGCTCGTCCATGGGCGTATTTTGGCAAAACCGCGCCTCAGGCCGGGGGTCCGCCGGGTGGCCCCGGGGGGGGGGCGGGGGGGGGGGGCGGTGGCTCCGGCTCCGTTGCATCCCCGTGGATCAGCTCGGCCGTCTTCATTTCCTCGAGCTGGAGCGGGTGCTCGTCCTTCATCTCGCCCTCGGACATCCGGCCGGTGAGCCAGGCGAGGTTCATCGGATAGACATCGGGGTTGAAGACCACGAAGTAGAAATGCCAGACGACGATGGCGAGCGTGGCGAGGACCGCCTCATAGAAGTGCACCAGGCGCGCGATATCGAAGCCCAGCTTGGTGATGTAGCCCATGGAGGTATTGTCGAACCACAGGATGAAGCCAGTCGCACCCATTACGATGGTCCCCCAAACAAGAGCCCAGTATTCACTTTTCTCAACATAACTGAATCGATCGAATTGCGGTCTGACCTTGCTGATGCCGAGATTATACTTTGCAACGGCAATGGCATCATGGAGATCCTTCAATTTCGGCAGCAAGTCGCGCACGAGCTGTTTTCCCCTCGGCACGAAGAGCACATAATAGATGTGGTAAAGACCCGCGGTGATCAACAGCAAGCCGGCCGCGCGATGGAGCAGGCTTCGAATCTCGAACACCGCAGGACTTAGTGACCGTATCGGGCCAACCCACCATGCGTCCGGGTACTTCAGCATGAAGCCGGTGATCACGAGCGTCGTAAAGCTGACAATCAGCGTGCCATGCTGGAGCCGTTCGCTCAATGTCATGCGGACGTACAATGAATGTCCGAGTTCCTCTTCATACAGTGTTCCCCTCCGCCTTCGCAGCTTCCTCTTGGATTTCTTTACGAAGTCGAGGGCGTTGTGGATAAACATTCCGCCTATTGTGAGGATGATGAGGAAGATATATCCGGATGTTACATAATAGAGCATATCGTTGTCTTTCGACGAGACGATGATATGCACCGATCCTTTCGTAAAATTTACATTAGCTCCAGGATGACATTTTCCGCACGTTACTGCCAGGTTTGCCTTGTTCACTCTCGATTTCGGATCGCTCGACGGCAGAATATCGTGGATGCCGTGACAACTAGCGCAATTGGCAACTTCCACGCTTCCGGCTTTCGTTGCAAGACCGTGATAACTGTCGTCGAAACTCTTTCCGCGCTCTGCAGCAAGTCCAAATTTCTCGTTGAGCCGCACCGAGTTATGGCAGGGCGAGCATACCTGGGCAGATACGTGAAGTTTCGAAACGGGTGAATTCGGGTCTTTGGGCGCGAGAATGCTGTGCTCTCCGTGGCAATCGGTGCAAACGGGCGCATCTTTGTTCCCGGCAAAAAACGCAGAGCCGTGAATGCTCCCTTTGTATTCCGCCGCGATCGAAGCATGACATTGCGCACAGGTATTCGGAATATTCAGCCTGTTCACTCGCGAAGTCGGGTCTCCCCCCTTCTTCATTTCATGGCTTCCATGACAGTCGACGCAATTCGCAGCTTTGCCGTTTCCACCCTTCAGGGCAACGCCATGTACGCTCTGTTCATACGACAAGACAAAACTCGCGGTGGGCGCATCGGCCGGCGTTTGCTTGTTCTTGACATGACATGTGATGCAGACCTGTTCCTGGGCAATTTTGAGCTGCGCCGAATCCGTTCCCGCTTTGACAGCAGTAATGTTTTTGGAATGGCAGGCAACGCATGTCGGCGCGTTGAGGTTTCCGGAAAAGAGCGATTTGCCATGAGCCGACGTGAGGTATTTTTCTTTCTCAGCTGTGTGACATTGACCACAACTCTGCACGACGTTTGAAGAGTAAAATTTTGTGCCGGGCGTCTTCGGCGATTGAACATCATGCCTCCCGTGACACTCCTTGCACATCTGACTCTCGTTCTTGCCGGCTTTGAGGAGCAACGTACTGTGGAACGGATGCTTCGGTTCCACGTTCTTGTGGCACGTTTCACACTGGACGGGAGTGATATGCTCCTTGTGTGGTACGTTGCCCGGATCAAAACCGGTATGGCACGCAACGCAGACTAGCTTCTTGTGCGTCGAATGACTCAGCACTTCATCATTCACGAACAACGAAACAATCTTCCCCTTGCGCTCAGTCGACAAGGTGCTGTCGGAGTGGCAGGCCAGACATTCTTCTTTCGTCTGCGATTTCAGAAGGGACGATGAAGCAAAGAGGGCGAGAAAGAAAATCAGTGATCGGGATATAACAGTTCGGGTCTTCAGCATTCTTGAGTAGTACCTTATGTTACCACTGGACGAGCGAAAGTGTTGAATAATTCGGCAAGGATTGTGCCAATTTATTCGACAACAAAAGATGAAGCTTTCGCAGAATTGTGTATCTTCAATTTACCTCTTTTTCAAGAATAATCACAAATCTCTTTCATTTCCCAAAAAATAGGAATATTAGGCGTGATGTGCCACCGAATAAGTGGATTTGCGAGCATTATGTGAAGAAAAGTTGGCAGGAGAATTGTGTTAAGTGTACACGTATTCAACCTACCATTTAGAATCGTCTCGAGGCGCTTATGGATCGCAGATCATTTCTACTTCGGGCTGGAGGGGTTGCTCTCCTTGCTGGCACACAATCTTCGAAGGCTAACTTCAATTGGGTGGAGGAAAAGCTGGCGGAAAATGCAGGCATCGGGAGATATGACCTTGTGGCAATAAAAGGAGGCGAACCCGACGTCATGTTCCAGAAAGGGATTGAGGCCATCGGAGGAATTAGAGCATTCGTTAAGAAAGGTCAGAAAGTTGTAATAAAACCGAATATAGGTTGGGATGTTTCTCCTGAACGCGGAGGGAATACAAATCCGAAACTCGTTTCTGAGATTGTGAGGCAATGCCGCGATGCTGGAGCTAAAGAAATTGTCGTCTTTGACCACTCATGCGACGATTGGCAGCGGACATACAAAAATAGCGGAATTTCTTCCGCGGTCTCGGATGCGGGGGGAAAAATGGCTCCAGGCAACACGGAGGGATACTTCCAGGAGGTCACGATAGCAGGCGCAAAAAACTTGACGAAAGCGAAAGTGCACGAAGTAATTCTCAGCTCTGATGTCTTCATCAACGTCCCCATCCTTAAGAACCACAACTCCTCAACCCTGACAATGTCGATGAAGAACCTCATGGGCGTAGTGTGGGACCGCCGCGACTGGCATGCCAACGACCTTCACCAGTGCATCGCCGACTTCCCTTTGTATCGAAAACCCGACCTGAACGTGCTCGACGCATACTACGTTATGACACGAAACGGGCCTCGAGGAGTATCGCAGGCTGATGTGATAACTATGAAGACTCAACTTATTTCTACGGACCTCGTAGCGATCGATACTGCCGGGGCAAAGCTATTCGGTCTTGACCCTCAGACTATTCGGTACATCCAGATTGCCGCCGAGCAAAAAGTAGGCCGTGCCGATCTCGATCATCTGAACATCAAACGTATCTCTTTTTGACCCGTGCGTCATCTCAGAACGATAAGAGTGAGCGTCGCGTCGGTTGTCTTTGTGCTCGCGGCGCTCTTTTTTTTAGATTTTACCGGCACAATCCCGCCGCGGATCATCGCTGCCCTGCTCGCATTCCAAATGGGTCCCTCAGTTATCTCTGTGGTCAGTTCGCGCAGTATCGCATTGTTCGGCCTCCTCCCCGTAGTAGCGACAACATTGCTCATGGGGCGTGTGTACTGTTCTCACCTTTGTCCGCTCGGTACGCTTCAGGATATTTTCATCTGGACCGCAAAGAAGAAGTACACTCACCGTCGCTACCGTTTTAGCAAGCCAGCCTATCTCATTCATTACGCATTGACCGCCATCATCATCGCCGCCGCGATTGGAGGGAGCATGGTATTGCTGAATTTGTTAGAACCGTTCAGCAACTTTGGCAGAATCCTCGCGGATATCATTCGCCCCATCATCATCGTACTCAACAATGTTATTGCCTCTGTTTTGTCAAAAAACCAAATTTATGTTCTCTATCAAATTCCCCTCGACGGTCTCGCGATTCCGATTATCCTTGCATCCACAATTTTCCTCGGCGGTTTGTACTTGCTAAGCTTCAAGTATGGGCGCTTCTTCTGCAATACTCTGTGTCCCGTAGGGGGAATTCTTAGCATTCTTTCACGCGCTTCATTCCTGCATGTTACGATTAATGATGAAGAGTGCATCGATTGTGGGCTGTGCGAGCGGGTCTGCCGGACACGCTGCATTGATGCAAAGAATCGTAAGATCGATTTCGCAGCCTGCGTCGGATGCTTCGACTGCATCGGTTCCTGCCCGACCGACGGCATGAGCTATGGAGTTCATTGGAAGAGATCCCCCCGTCCTGAACCGGTCAGCAGCGGCAGACGGGATGTTTTAGTCGGAGCTTCGGCAGGATTGCTCTCCCTTTTAAAAGCCACTCCGGCTCTCTCCGCTGTTCACGATGAAAGAAAGATCCCTGTCGTACCTCCGGGGGGACATAGCATCGAACGTTTCACGCACCATTGCACGGCATGTCATCTCTGCGTAAGCTCGTGCCCTTCACACGTCCTGCGGCCTTCACTGTTCGAGTTCGGCCTCGTGGGCGTGATGCAGCCGAGGATGGATTATTCAGTCAACTACTGCACGTACGATTGCACTCTCTGCGGGCAGGTTTGCCCGACGGGTGCAATCAAGCCGCTTTCGCAGATGGAAAAGAAACTAATCCAAATCGGAAAAGCTCACTTTACGAAAGAAGACTGCATCGTCGAGACAAAGAAAACGGATTGCGGTGCATGCTCGGAGCATTGTCCAACAAAAGCCGTCCATATGATCCCTTACGGCAAGCTCTCCTTGCCGGAGGTAGACAATCAGTACTGCGTCGGTTGCGGTGCCTGTGAGCATGCCTGCCCGACAAAGCCGAGGAAGGCCATCTCTGTGGAATCGAGTGTGATTCATGGGATGGCAAAACGACGGCAGGATTTGAAACCGGAAACTCCTACGCCGGAACTGCAGGAGTTTCCGTTCTAACTCCTCCCCGACTTGCTCAAATCTATCCGAAGGAAGGACCGCGCGATAGGGCCGACGGATGTGGCTTTTCGGACACAAAGTCGATTCTCTCTTCTATCATAAAAAAAAGAACCCGCTCTCCAGGGAACGGGTTCTTTCTCTCACCTCAGTCTGCTTTGCCATTCCGCTTATTTGATCAACACCATCTTCTTGACCGCAAAGTAATTGCCGGCGCGTATAGTGTAGAGGTAGACACCGCTTGACAATTGTGCCGCATCGAATTTCGCCTCATAGCTTCCGGCTTCTTTTAATTCATCCGCGAGCGTTGCGACCTCCCTCCCGACTGTATCATATACCTTTAAGACTACGAGGCTGCTCACGGACAATTCGTACTTGATCATTGTCGCCGGGTTGAAAGGATTCGGATAATTCTGCGTCAATCCAAACACTTTCGGCAATTGAACAGCTGTTGCATTCACGGAACGGGAATATTGCACCTTCCCATCTCGATCAATTTGTTTGAGCCGGTACGCGTAGGAGCCGGCAGTCGGCAGGTTATCGGTGAAAGAATACGCGTTCTCTGCGTTCGTTGTACCGGCCCCTTGAACGAATCCAATTCGGTCCCACCCGGTCGCCGGTGTGCTGACCAGAGCTTTGCGCTCAATGTCAAACCCATAGTTGTCTGTTTCGGTCGCGGTTTTCCATGTTAACCCAATAGCAAGTGCGTTTGGTGATGCCGAAAAGGAGATAAGTTCTACCGGCAAAGCACTGTTTACCTGAACCCGTTGTGCATAGAGATTTGTTGCTCCGCTGTTTCGTACATCTTCCCAGACAAGGATGGCGTTGTTTGATCCGTCGGAAACAATCTGCTGGTGACTTGGACCAAAGCCAATATCATAGCTGGATACCGTGATACCCCCCGTGAGCCAATTGACCGTGCCGCTGCTCGAAACAGACTGTTCGTAAATATGATTCGTGCTTGAGCGATTATCCGCCCAGGCAATATACGCTCCCCCGTTTCCATCGGTCGTTATGGACGGATAAATTGCGCTGCCGATGTGAGAATTATTCACGATCGGTATTCCGTCGGCAGCCCAGGATGGTGCACCTGCCGATGTAATCCGCTGGGAATAAATATTCCACCACCCTGTTCCAGCACGGAAATCGCTCCACGCTATTATTACTCCGCCGCTTCCGTCGGACGTGATATTTGCGAACTCGGATTTTTGAGAACACACATGAACACCGCCCGCGCTCCAAAGAATTGACGCGTTCGAATCAATCCGCTGAGCATAAACATTAAAGAAATTATCGCCGGGGTTCTGATCCCACGCAACAATCGCCCCTCCATTTCCATCACTAATAATCCGCGGGATTCTGGCATAGTTTGGAGCTGCACTGATCTTGATGGCATTTGCCGACGAAGGGGGATTTGCGTCGGGAGTCCATTTGATATTCCCGCCGCCGTCAAGTCGTTGAACAAAAACAGGAGAGTATGAATTATCAGAAGTCCAGGAAATTATAGCTCCATGTTTTCCATCACTGCAGATCTGTGGAGTATGGTAATTAGCTCCACCGGTTCTCACGAGCACGCCGTTCGTTGTACATTGCGCAACACCATCGCTATCGAGACGTTGGACGTTGATAGAATTCAAAAACGAAATATCATTTTCCCATGCGACAATCGCGCCGCCATCGTTGTCGCTGCAAATAACCGGAAACTCATTTGGGTGTCCGTTACCACAAACCAGGACGCCATTGAGTGCCCACTTTATGTTCCCGTTAGGGTCGACACGCTGAGCAAAGAGTGAATCGCCAGAACCGGCGACATTTCTTTGCCACACCATGATCGCACCGCCTTTGCTGTCGCTCACAATGCAGGGATTAAGAACATTCCACGCATTCGATGCGAGGGTGGCAATCGGAATACCGACGGAATTCCATTTGAGGTTACCGTTGTTGTCCACGCGCTGAGCATAGATGGCGGAGTTATTTCTGGTGTCTTGCCAGACTACGATAACGCCCCCCGCACCATCACTCGCCAGGCACTGCTGATACGCTGCATCGTGGACTATGTTCTGCTGGCCTGGCTCTTCGCAGACAGGATTATTCAGCGCTGAATCAGCGGCCCACTGTGCAAGGCCAACGTTGCTGAAAATGGCGACAAGTGCGGTAACAATAATCTTATTCATTTGGCTCTTTCTAAATATGGATGAGGATAGTTATTTGTTCTCATGGAAAGGCACGTGGGCATTTTCGTTCAAATGCAAAAGTGGCCAGCAGCTCCCGTTGTGCAGTCTGGGAGGGTTGCGCTCCGGATATAAGATTCACCCCGCGAACAGTTCCGCCGAGACATACCTTTTTTTCGGTTGCAGCCGGCCTGGTGCGATGTTGGCTGTCCGCAACGGGCGCAGTTTCTCGCAATTATTTACTTGAATGGCACAATGCAGGGGGGAATGACAACACAGTATAAGGTGTTTACCCGATACGAAGTGTGACAGGATACACAAAAGAAGAGGCGGGATTTCTGCCCCTCTGAATGCTGCAAACGAGGGCATGGATCATACTCGCTCGCATCCTAAAGGTCAAAGAGACCGGTGTGCCGTTTCACCGGTTTATTATGTGATTTGACTGCGGCCGAAATCGCATCGGGGATTTGTTCAATCTGAACCGGCTTACAGAGAACTTGCTTCGCCGGTGAGTGGATTCTGTTCTCCCATTCCTTTTTTCCCTTGTGATACGCAGAGAGGATCATGATCGGTGCGTCGGAAGTGGTACCTGCGAACATGCCAGCCTCCCTAAAACCCCGGAAAGCCATTCACGTGCAAACGAATGCAATGCACGGTGTCGCAAAAAAAGAGACGCTCTTAAACTGCAGATTCCTGCCGGGACTCCGCAGGATTTCCCCTTCTGATTCGTCCCGAAAAACAAAATCCCGTCGGAAATGACGGGATTCAATTGCATGGGCTTGGATAACAGCGCTTAGTTCTTAGGCAACGAGGTTGCCCCATTCCCTCTCCGATTCTTTTGAACGCCAATTTCGACGGCTATTGCATCGAGGATTTGATCTATCTGAACAGGTTTGTAGAGAACCTGATTCGCCAATGAGCGGATTCTTAATTCCCACTCCGG
>CAYYHS010000028.1:0-4768 GCA_964471785.1 uncultured Chitinophagaceae bacterium | reverse complement strand
AATAGATTGAATTTATAGTATGCGAAGGCATGAGCATATAACTCAACTATTATGCCACCACACGCGCTTCCCGTTTCGAAAAAAGGAACAAGATTTCGAACACTCGAGGGATAAAATCGAGTAGATGCTTCAGATTTTCACAAAAAGCGTAAAAGAAAATCTGATTTTTCTCATTAATGGGAGGTTCGCGAGAGACAATAGTGGAAACAAAATGGAATCATGGTAAACCTCACCACCGAGGGGAACGCAATCACGGAGAGGATAAGCCGGAGAATTGGAAGGAGACTCGGACCCTTAGCTGGAATGGCGTCCCTTACCGTCAGGTCAAAGCTTCGTCCACGAAAGGAACCGAATAATCACACTCTCCCCTTTTTCAATACGCTCTTTGTCTTCCGATAATATTATGAGACAGTTTGCTGCGGCAAGTCCGCCAACCATGTGCGAGCCCTGGCCGCTTACCGGCCTCACGCTGAAATGACCATCCGGCAATTGCGATGCGACAGCCCGGACAAATTCTACTCTTCCGGGACTCCTCCGGAACTCCGTTTCAATCACAGCCGGACGGTTCAACTCTGCCGCGCGAGGGAGTCCCATTATTTTTTGGAGAGCCGGCAAGACAAGCATTTCGAGAGACACAAGCGCCGACACCGGATTCCCCGGTAAACCAAAGATAAGTTTGCTCCCCCGAGTTCCGAAATAGTTGGGCTTTCCCGGTTTCATCGCCACTCTCCAGAATACAGTTTCCACCCGCAGGTCGTTCAGTACCTCCTTGACGAAATCAAAATCTCCTACAGAAATTCCTCCTGCGGAAATCACAACGTCGGCCTTTTTGATCGCCCGGGCGAAAGCCTTTGAGAGAGCTTCTCTCTTATCGCGGACCCTCAGCACTAAAGCGGGTTTGATCCCGATCGTGCGCAGCACCGAGGCAATTGCGTACGAATTAGAATCCCGAATCTGCCCGCGGCGAAGGAGTTGCGACGGAGAGCGAACCTCATTTCCGGTGATCACCAGGGCAATCGAGGGCTTCCGGTATACTTTTACTTCTTCATAACCAAGAGTTGCAAGCAGTCCGACCACCGGCGGGGTGATAACCGTTCCCTTTGAGAGAACTGATTCACCTTTAGAGAACTCTTCGCCCCTCCTTCGAAGGTTGGATCCCTCTTTGGCCGCCGATGTGAAGACGACCTCGTTACCTCTTACCCTGACCAGTTCTTTCATGACCACTGCATCTGTTCCTCTTGGAAGAGGAGCGCCCGTCATGATTTTCATCGTCTGAAGGGCCTTCAGCGAGCGCGGGGCGCCGCTTCCGGCCGAGATTGTAGAAGCAACCGGCAGCCGGATTTGATTCTGTTCCGACGCATTCTTGAGATCTCCAACTCGAACTGCGAATCCATCAACCGACGATGAGTCGAACAAAGGGATAGCTTCGCGCGCCTTGATCTCCTGGGCGAGAACAGATCCGAGCGAATCCCCGATAGAGATTTTCACGGGTATTGAACGCCGGGCAAGTCTCAGTATTTTTTCTAACGCCTCTCCGAATGCCAGCATTTGTTATTATCGTCTCCCGAGAATTTAAATAATGATGGATGATAGTACATTCCGGCGAAAAAGACAAGTCCATGATTTTGGTTCGACCGCCCTTCCGTCATTGATGCTTGGCATATAGATTCCTGCAGACGAAGGCCTCAAAAAGAGAGTCACTTTTTTTTCCTCCAACGGATAGATCGATCATAACGATTTTCTAAGCGATATTTTTCCGCCAGCCAGAAACATCCCGCAATGAGAAGAATATCGCGCGTTATGACGACGGCTCCAACCCTTTCCGGCATAAAAGATCCAAAACACCCGCAATTTGCGGCCTGACCGCTCCACGAAAGAACAAGTAATCCCATTGTGAAGAGAGATGTCATTATCCCAAGCAGAAACGCCATGAGGGGTGTCCGGAATTTGACGATTAGAGAAGAGCCGAGGATGATTTCGGCACCGATAATGGCGAATCCGGCCGGCACGAGAAGAGATGTCGGCACGATATCGAATTTTCTAATATCATCAAGAAACGAGTGAAACTCGAAGGCTTTGATGCACCCTGCCGTCGCGTATGCTGCCCCAAGAAACAAACGCACAAGTTCAGTAGAAGAGGATTTCATAAAATGAGCGGCTTCTTTCCCTCAAATCCTTAAACCGCCAGTTGGCTCAGGAGAGCTAATTGTAAAAAGAAAGCCTCAGGAGTTGAGTAATCGATTCTTGAATCGCCGCTACGAATATCCAATCGAGCAGGGCGACAAACAATGTAGCGGGGAATCTGAGAGCAGAAAGTGCACCTGTTCCGATCGACAATTCGCCTACGAACCACGCGGCAAAAATGTCAGCTTTGTTCAACGCCATAAATACCGGAAGGTGAACTGCCGCAAGCAGGTTGTTGGCGTTCAGAAACCTTACAACCGAAAAAACTGTCCCTCTTCCCAAATGGATAACAACTCCGAGTGCCACCGCTGAAAGACTCCCCAACAAAACAATGAAATAACAATAGACAAAAACGGAGAGACATTGTCTATAGAGATAATCCGATCGCTTACCTGAAATGACAATGACAAGGTAGAGAAAAAGTGCAGCGGCAAAACATTTCACGATCAATATCATCACCACGTACACAATGCTTCCTATGACGATTTCCAGCGTGAGATGCAACTGCTTCATCCAAAGGCAGAAAATAACGATGACGATTTGTGTCGTCGCAATCAACGTCGCCGCCCGGAGAAAAACGGGATTTCCAGCAAGCCGCTCGAAAAACTCTCGCGGCCGGGAAATAAGTTTACAGATATCATGCAAGTTCATTATGGATCGATCTACCCGCCTTGCTCGGGGGCGAAGCGAGAATGTGATTCTCTCCGGATAGGCAGCGATGCCGGATCTCTCAACACGCGACTCAGTCAGTAAGAGATCATACTCACTCGGCTTACTCCTCGGCACTCCTCGGCATAAAGGTAAAGCTGAGCATTGAAATGGAACTTATCTCCAGCATCTGAACCGAAGTTGCTTTGAATGACCAGGTGCTCATTCTTCCCATAAAAGGAATTGACTTGTCTTTGTCCGCTTTCCCCAGCCGATCTGAGTACTTTAGCCGAAATCGATCGATCTTCTCGTCATTTTTCTGGAGTTGTTTCGACACAGTGTCAATCGACATCGACGTGACGATTACCGACTTGAGTAGACTGTCCTCTTTTGCAAATTGAAGGGCGACAAGTACTCTTTGAGTATACATTGTGTCGAGATAATACTCGGTAAAATTGCTGCTCCCGCTTTGCGGGAAGGGATGACCGTCAGCGTTCATCGGCTTAAGTTCTTTGCTGTTAAGCGCAGTACTGACGTCAGCAAACTTCATTCCCCAGGAAAGTTGCTCGAAAGAAAAGCGCGGACCCTCCAACAATTGTGCGTTCGCAGGCCTGAGAAAAAAGAATACTATCAATAAAATGTTCTCGATAGGCTTCATCGGGATTTTCTCCAGTTTATGGAATAACTCAATATTTTCAACCTCACCCGTGCTCCCCCGATCAGCTTTATTGATGGGGGTTCGTCAATGTGACATTCTTTGTCCAGCCCTAACAGCCTCTGGGTGAGTTGCCCCACCCAGAGGATATTTGCTAAGAAGACCAGCGCTAGATGATCTGCGCGACAACACATCCGACGTACACAATCCCGTAGGCGACTGAACATGCCGTTGTCCCTGCACCGGTTAGCAAACAAAGGAACTGTGCAAACGACGCAGCCACGCCGCAATCAACAGCCACCTTCCCCCCCGTGATGAGTCTCATCTCATTCTGGGTGAGAGGCGATGAAGCGGTCGAAACAGGAAGAAGTGGAACGATCAGGGTGATGAGAAGCATACATATCAGAAGCTGTTTCAGGATCTTTTTCATATTGCCCCCATGATATGATTGTGTGATGGTTGAATTTTTCCTGCTCACCGCGGGCTGTTTGGTGCGTTCAAGATCGGGGTAGATACCTCGACGCCCGAGTCGAAGAACCTGCCCATCACCTGCACTCACCAAACCGGCGAGCAAGGTTTCATTTTCTGCGAAATACAAGGGTCTCGCCCCGCCAGATCCGGGCAAGACTCTTTTCCGATATTTTCAGGCGGCCAATCGCCGGATCGCGCAGGTAGACATTTTCTTCTCGAACACTATCCGCGACGATAAAATGATCACCGCGTACAAAGAGGATGGAGGGAAATTTGCTCCTTCTGAGTTCTTCCATGGTCAGACGCCAGCCTCTCGCACTTAATCCGCTCTTTTCGGCCTGGTCGTTCAACGCCAGCATCGTTGTTCCCCTCTGCGTCATCTCGACGGAATGTTCAATCTCGCCCTCACTCACTCCAATTCCATAGGCATCATACACCATCGCCAGAGACGCCGGGCCGCAGTTGTTTTGTTCCGATTGGAAGCGAACGCCCTCGTTCCCAAGATATTCTCCCCCATAATACCAGGCCCGATACCTATGAAGACAAGAAGGGCAATTGAGAAGCGCTAAGGCAAAGGAGATGAGACAGATAACGCACAACAATTTCATTTCCGCCCCCCTATCCGCATTGTCAAATACTCTATCTAACTCTCGGATTGTGCTTCAATGTCCAGATATACATCTCAAACCAGCGTAGGCTGGACGACAAGACAATTGGCTCGCCGACCAGGCGTTAGTGAAATCCAACAAACTCTGCAACTAACAGGGAGTCCGCATGAAACGTGTTTTCCCCGGAAGATCGATAGCGAAG
>CAYYHS010000027.1:0-13218 GCA_964471785.1 uncultured Chitinophagaceae bacterium | reverse complement strand
TAAGGCGAGCCGCTCGCGTTAACGTCGTAGACTCCGCTCTTGTCTTCACGCATCACTTCACGAAGTTTGATGTTGAGATATTCGAGCATTGACTGAAAATCGTACCTATTTTGGCGCGACCATACAAAAGGTCCGGTAAATGTGATTCGCACAAGGCTCTTTGGCTCGATACCTCTTCTAACTTCCTTGCTGATGACTCCCCTCGGCGGCCTAATCCCCGAGTCATGCCACGTCTCTCCCCTATTGAGCACAGGAAGAGACGCGAGATACTGTTCGACAAAAGTCTTTATTGAATCGGGCTTGAAGTTTCCGACAAAGAAAAATGTGAACCCGCTCGCATCCGCAAATCGGTCTTTATAAAACTTCATCGCTTTGTCCAGATTGACTGAGTCGACCATTTGCACGGTAAAGGGGCGCGCGCGATAATGGTACTGAGCCATTGTTACCTGAATGGTATCGAAGAATGCTCCTTCGGGGCTTGCGCTTCTGTTTTGCAGAGCGGCTCTCTGGCGGGAAAGGAACGCATTGAATGCGGCGGTATCTTCGCGTGGTGAGGTGAAGTAAAGGTACGTCAGTTGGAAGAGAGTCTCAAGATCCCTCGGAGAGCTGCTTCCCCCCAATCCTTCAGCAAGTTCACTGATATTCGGGGAGACTCCCACGATCTTCCCTGCCAGCGCTTTTCCCAAAGCCACGGCATCAAAATCGCCAGCCCCTCCCAGGCTTGCTGCAGTCGCTGCCCAACGCGTGGAGAGATACTCCTGATCTGAGGAGAGAGATAGGCCGCCGTTTGAAAATGCCGAGAAGAGAATTTCGTCGTTTTTGAAGTCGGTAGGTTTCAAAACCACGAGCGATCCGTTGGAAAGTTTCCACTCGGTCACTCCGATTGAATCGAGCTTCCTTTCTGAAATAACCGTACCCCGTTTGGGCAGGTTCGGCACGAGTTTATCGGAAACAATCCTGTCCACGTACGCCAACGTCTTTTCGCCTTCCACTTTCGTGAGCGATGCAAGCAGCTCCGACTCAGTCGGGACAATCACCCCCTCCTTCTTTGGAGCTGCAAGGGTCACCACACGATTGTTTGACGTCATGCGCACTTCGCCCAGTCGATTCACCTCGTCGAGAGTAATCGTCGGCAGAAACTGGCGGTACATGGAGTACTCCGATTCAATGCCTGGGATCGGCTCTTCTTGGAGGAAGTTTCTGATGAACTCGCTTGCATAATTGTCGGATTTGGTCTTGGTGCGTTCAAGGTACGCCTGTTCCATTCCACGCATCATGTCTTTTTTGGCACGGTCAAGTTCAGTCGGAGTGAATCCGTGATCTTTCGCCTGGAGGACCTCGGAAAGGATTGCCTCGAGTCCGCCGAGGATTGAACTCTCTTTGACCCCCGCAAATAGATAATAAGCCTCCTTGTCTCCGACGAACCGAGAATCTCCGGTCGCACCGAAAATGAACGGCGGGTTAGGTTGCTGAAGTCGTTCGCCTATTCTCTCATTCATCATCCCGTCATAGAGTTCACGAATGATACTGCGCCGGTAGTCTCCGGCCAGCCGCTCTTCTTCCTGGCGACGCTTGAAGAATACGCTGACATTCGTGTAGGTAAGTTCTGCATCCTCGGCCACCGAGACAAGCGTTTCCTTGTGATCTGGAAGCGTGTACTCGGTGCGAGCTCGTTGTGAGACCGGGTTCTTTAAACCTTCAAAATCACTTTCAATGAGTGTCTTAATCGAATCGGGATCGAAATCACCTACTGCGACCACCGCCATGAGATTGGGACGATACCAGTCGCGATAAAACCGACGTATCGCATCGTGCGAACAAGTGTCTAGAACTTCCTTCTTCCCGATGGGGAGGCGTTCGGCGTACCGTGAGTGATAATAAATAATCGGATTTTGTTTGTTTGAAATCCGCTCACTCGCTCCACGACCGAGGCGCCACTCCTCCACAACGACGCCGCGTTCCTTGTCGATCTCGGCATCATCGAAAGTTACTGCACCGGCCCATTCTTTAAGAATTTGGAATGCAGTTCTGACCAATCCCGTTGAATCCGTCGGGATCTGCAGTTTGTAGACGGTTTCGTCGAAGCTTGTGTATGCATTAACGTCAGGACCCAACTTTACTCCCACCTTCTCGAGGAAGCTCACTAGTTCATTCTTGGGAAATGATTTTGTCCCATCGAACGCCATGTGTTCGACGAAGTGCGCAAGCCCCTGTTGGTCGTCGTCTTCAAGAACCGAGCCGGCCCTTACGACAAGCCGGAGTTCAGCTCTCTTTTCTGGCTTTTTGTTGCTTCGAATATAGTATGTCAATCCATTGGCAAGTTTCCCTTGCATAATCGCCGGGTCGCGCCGGAGGGTGTCTTCAAGCCTGATAATTTGTTGAGAATAGACACTTGTCAAAAAAGTTACGGCAAGCAGAGCGATAATAGAGAAACTGCGGGAGATCATATGTCACCTGGGCGGCGTATCGTTCTTGGTTGGATGGCGAGTAACGTCGGTTCTTCGGAGGATGGGATCATCGCGATCGTTTCGAAATCCTCACACACGGAATCTACAATCGATTTGCTCAAAAGGCAAAGGAAGAGGCGGCCAATCTGAAGCTACTCTCGCCGCGCTCTTATTCTTCCCCCGTTTTTTTGTCAGACACAGTTAACATTTCAGCTACATTTCCCCCTTCTTCATGTTCACTTTTGCGAAGTGCACGCCGGCAAATTCCTTGAAGGTCGAACAGTACAGATCATAAACCCCTGCAATGGCATGGGCAAGGAGTTCAGAGGTATACCCCGCACCCCCAACAATTAACTTACCGCCATATGTTTTCAAAGAGCCGAAGATTGTTTGATGCTCAATCGCAAAATCATTCCCTTGTTGGGGAGCGGAAGCGAGCAAGAAAACAAAGTGAGGCTGTTTGATCTGAGCCAGTTGAGCAACGGAGTCGGCCGGGCAACCCGCGCCCAGGTTGAGCACTTCAGCGCCCTGGCTTTCCAGCAGAATAATGAGCGCCTTCAATTCAAGGTCGTCAAGGTCGTTTTCAACCATGGCGCAGATGGCTTTTATTCCATTCGGTGCCCGTCGTGTCACAACATCTGAAAGAAGAACGACCGAGTTGGCGAGGGTTGTGAGAGCTAGTTGTTTCTCCGCCGCCTGCAGTTTGCCGGACTGTTGAAGGTTTGATATTTTTTTGATTGTAGGGCGGAAGATTTCGTCGAAGATCGCCGGGAGGGTCATACCATTACGATATGCCTCTGAAAACAACTTGACCAGTTCATCCTTGCTCCCCTTAATGGCCCCAGAGAAGCATACAGAATCCAGAACGTTGAATTCTTTGTGAGCAATCATCCCCCGGATAATGGACTCGTCGCTTGAGTACCTGGGGGAAAAATCGGTGGGTGAAACCGCGTAGTTGTACTCCGCCATGAACTGCGAGAGATCCTCGGCCCGAAACTTCCTATGCCCTCCGGGAGTTCTGAAACACTTCAGCTTCCCTTCGTCGGTCCAACGCTTCACCGTCGACTTATCGACCCGAAGCATGTTGGCAACATCTTTCGTTGTGAAAATGAGTTCGGTCATAATGTAGCATACCCCCAAGCAATGGGGGAAATATAAGCAATAATATTGCTCTCAAGCAACGTAAAGAAAGCGGATTCGGAAAGACAGTTCGACAACTTGATTTGCAAGCCACTACTTAATTAGTCAAACCATGCTCCTATTTTGGTAGTAATGATAGGCGTGATTTGGAAAGTTGGTCCTGTAAAAATAGTTAGATAATAAATCTCCAAAAACGCCTCTCCCGGGATATATATAGTTACAATAACTATCCGATCAATTGAAAACGTTCTCTTCGATGATGCCCGTTCATTCGAGAGCGAGCGGAGATCAGAGAGAGGGCGTTGTGCAGGTCTGCAGCCTCTGGGGGAGAGCGGCCCGGACTTGCACAATTGATCGGATTAGTTTCATCAACCGCAGTACGGAGCAAACCGAAGCAATCACGTCTTTGCATCTTAGCAGTTCTTTCTGTAGCATTTGGTGATCACCTACCGATAGAGCTGCGTACTCCAGAATTCGAGTCGGGGTAGAATTTGACAACACTGTCCCCTCTGCGCACATCAAGCAATTGTTTCATCGTACCACGCCGCCGACGCTCCAGCTATTCGTACCCTATTCAAAATCAATTGGGCAAGAAGTGGTTACCGATCTCAATTCTCTTTGTAAGCCTGATTTGCTCCTCGGCAATAAAAGTGCTCGCGCAAGAATCTCAAATTGACACAGCCCAAAGTGAACGACTCCTGGCGAAAGGGATGGATTCTTACTACCAGATCAAGTACGACAGCGCGTTGATCTATTTTCGTGCGAGTTCAGATCATTTCATCGAATCGAAGAGTTGGGAAAGATATATCCATTGCCTAAATCTGATCGCCGATACCTATTCGAGAAGATTGCTCCTGGACTCAATGGATGCAAATTTGAAAAAGGCGAGACTTCTCGAGTCACATTACCTTGAAGAAGATAACCTCGAGTGCGCACTAACATACAGCCTTATTGGATTGCTACATATCTACCGCGAACAATTTGATTCTGCGGTTTCTGAAATAGAAGTTGGGAAAAGCATTCGAGAGAAAAAGCTTGGCAAGGATCATAGAGCTGTCGCTGCAAGCTGTTATCTGCTTGGGCTGGCATACTGTGATGGCGGCAAGTATGACGAGGCTTTACGCTGGGCCACTGAAGCTCTGAGGATTCATAGAATTCTGCAGGATGATGATCACTTCGACCATGCAAATACATTAATACTATGTGGCGGAATCTATGCACGACTCGGAAATTGTGCCCGAGCTCTTGAATATTTTCTTCAGGGGTTGGGACTCATTAACAACGGAGATCAAAAGTACGAAGAATTATCCGCATGCTGTGAATTCAATATCGGATGGGCTTATAACGATTTGGGGAAATATAGCGAGTCCATCGAACATTTGAAAAGAGCCATTTCAGGTTACAGAAAAGTGCATGGTGAACGCAATGCTTATATTGGTTCATCCTATCTTGAACTCGGGGAAGTTATGATTGCTCTCGGAGACTATGAGAGAGCTACCGATTATTTGTATCGATCTTTGAGCATGGGTAAGGATTTTGCGGGAGATAAGCATTCACTTCTGGCAAATATCGGGGGTGAAATCGCAGATGCGTACGCTCACAACAATCGCTTGGAAGACGCTTTCAAAACCGCGAATGGGGCTATCCTAATGCATCTCAACAGACTTGGTTCAAATCATCCGACTCTATCTTACCTCCTGGAAATAAGAGGCAATATTTACAGAAGACGCGGAATGTTCCATCAGGCATTGACCGACTACAAGAGAGCAATGAGCTTGCGTCCAAAATTGAGTGATTCGACAGGAAGTTATGATGTCTCGAGGCTCTATTCCGAAATCGGTACAGTTTTCGTGAGAATGAAGCGCTTCGATAGCGCGTCCATTTATTATCACAAGTCGCTTGACCTCAACAGCAGACTACCAATTTCAAATCGATGTCAGCGCGCCGAGGCGCTCGCAGGTCTGGGGCATGTCTGCGTCGAAAAGAGAAGTTTCCCAGAGGCCTTTCAATACTTTCAACAAGCGCTGGTCTGTATTTGTCCGGACTTTCAGGATTCGTCGATCTATTCAAACCCAACATTAGCCACTACAGTTAACGGTAAAGAGCTCGTCGACATCCTTGCAGAAAAAGCGCGGGCCTTCGAACGACGTTATGCCGTCTCAACCCACAAGCGCTCAGATCTCGAAGCGGCTCTCTCGACGTATAAATGCACCGCCATTGCGATCGACCTGTTAAGGAAGAAATACTATTCCGACGCGTCAAAACTTTCCCTGGGCGAACAGAGCTACTCGTTGTATCAAGACGCCGTGAAGGTGAGCGTTAAATTGTTCAATGCGACTAGAGAACAATCCTTTCGGGATGCAGCATTTTGGTTTGCAGAACATTCGAAGGCAAACGTTTTGTTCGACGGGATTCTCGATTCCGAGGCAAAGCGGTTTGGCGGCATTCCTGACTCATTGCTCGAACTGGAGAGAGATTTGCGCATCACTCTTGAACACTATGAGACTGCTTTGCAGAAAGAACTGGAGAAAAAAGAAGATGCTGACACCGCAAAAATCTTGTCGCTTCAAGACGCTCGCTTCACAGTCAATAACCGGCGCGAAGAGTTATTGAAAATAGCCGAGAAAGACTATCCCAAATATTATGATTTAAAATATACCCGTCAGTCCACCTCGCTGGAAGAGGTGCAAGCAGAACTGGACAAAAATTCATGCATCATCGAATACTGCATTGGGAAACATCAACTGTTCATTTTCTTGATTTCAAACTCTTTTTGCGATATAAAAACCGTTCCACTTCCCGCGGATTTTGCGAGAAGAATATCGACATTCAATAATTCTGTCAGAACAGTGGATGAGCAAAAGTATTTGACCACAGGCGCGCAACTTTATGATGTTCTGATCCGTCCTTTGCGTTCGAAGTTGTCCGGCAAGAATCGTCTCGTTATTATTCCGGACGGGGTTCTTCACAGTGTTCCGTTTGAAACATTGATCGAAGACATCCCACATGATTACGGCAAGCCTATCAATTTCTCCACGCTCAAATACTTGGTAAGATCTTTTGAGATATCGTATTCCTACTCAGCCTCCTTCTATTTGGACCGTTTGCAGGATGAGCAAAGAGAATCACGCGATGCACAGAGCTTTGTTGGATTTGCGCCAGTCTTCAGCGATGGTGAGCGCAACAACCACGTACTGACTACAAGCCTTCGGTCTTTTGCGCATGATTCTTCCGCCCTGCGCGTTGTGGTGATCAACAATCAACAATTTGGAGAGTTGAAGTATTCTGAAAAGGAAGTCAATTTAATTGCAGAATATTTCCAACAAGCGGGTAAGCTATCAAGAAGTTTTGTTCGAAAATCTGCAAGCGAGGATAATTTTAAGTTGAATGCGGGCAAATACTCCTATATACACATCGCAACTCACGGCCTCATTAATGATGAACATCCCGAATTATCTATGCTGCTATTTTCTCAACCGCCGGATACACTCGGCCCAGAAGATGGCATACTGTTCGCAGGAGAGACCTACGATCTTAACCTGAGGGCAGAACTAATTACTTTGAGCTGCTGCGAGTGCGGGAGAGGAAAATACATTAAAGGAGAAGGAATGATGGCCATGGCTCGCGGCTTCTTTTATTCCGGCGCCGAGAACGTTATGTTCTCGTTATGGAAGGTCTACGATAGAGAGGCGAACGATCTAATGCTGGATTTTTATCGGCGAGTGCTCGGGGGAGAAACCTTCTCATCTTCTCTTAGAGAAGCGAAACTGATTATGATCAGCAAAGAAGAAACGGCTTTCCCCCTGAATTGGGGCGGATTTGTACTCATCGGAAGATAATAGCGGACTCCTTACTTCACCAAAAACTTCCCCACATAAAGTAATTCACTTTGCCCCTCTAGCTTCCAGTAGTAAAGACCGGGTTTCAATTCCATAGGGAATAATAGCGGGGACTTGTGATGCACAAATTTGTGAAGCGGCTTGCCTGTGTTCGAGAGAATTTCTAATGTAATCCCTCCGGGCTCAGTTGCTGTCCATTCAAACGCAATTTTCCCATTGAATGTTGCTCCATTTCTTGGAGAGCGCACTACCACTGATGTTGAACGAGGCACTGCGTTCGCAAGGTTTTCCAGCGTAGGCGATGCGGTGAAGTTTTCTAAGATTTCCGCCGATTGTTCAAGCTGGGCTCTGTCAGGAGAGCTTTCAGGCCGAGCCTGTTCCCGCTGCACCTCAACTGATCTTTTCGATTCAAGAAGTGCCGGGCCATCACTCCTCAAAATCTGGGCTAGATAAAAGAGAATGCCAATACTTACGCAGACTACAATTGACGCAGCCACGCGATACGCAAACAAGAACGAACTCCTTTGAGCTTGGCCTGTTTTAGTTATGGTCGTCTGGAGTGTTTGATTCTCGTAAGTCTCCTCATCAAGCAACGCTAACGTACCCACTATTTCTCTTTTACATCTGTCACAACCGTCGACATGGCTAAGGAGCAGATCCGGCAGTGCGTTAAAGCTCTTCGCACGGATGGCATCTACACAAACCGCAATTCCCTCGTCAGACAAATGTCCGAAGGAGTCAAACATATTCGTTTCGGAGTCCCCGCTTTGCAAGGAATGTCCTCCTAAATTCTGTGCTGTTTATGCATATAGATCATTTCTCGATCAAAAAAGGAGAAAAGAAATCATCAACAAGGATCTTTAATGTATCTGAGGTATGACTCGATTGCGGTGGAGATCCATTTAAGAGTTGCAGAATCTCCTGAATCTTAGAGTCAGTCCATTTCCTGAACGCGTCGGGAGAGTTGGTCTTTCCCTCAAGTCTGTTGATGATGGGGGTCAGCGTTCTATAAATATCGTGGTCTCCAACTCCATCGTAGGCGCCGCCAAAACGATCCAGCAACTCTACCCTGGCAGAATGATCCAACTGTGGGAACCACTCCGCGATATTCTCATTTGTCAGCGGAATTCTATAGCGTATTTTTAGACTGAGCAATAGTTTGGGCCGCTGCTTCCGATAAAGGCCAATAATGGTCCTAAATCTCTTTACTTCTTGCTCGATTGAGATCTTGTCTTCAACCCGATCGTGGCTGGCAATCTCACCGAGCGTATCGATATCGACTTCTGCATTCCGCTTCAACCGTTCATGTTCTTTCAGACAAATATTACGGACAATGACCGAGAGATACGTTCGAAACAAAGATCTCCCATTATATTGAGCTTGCATTGCGGGAATTTTGGCAAGGAGTGAACCGTTGATTTCTTGAACTACATCCTCAAATTCAGAGAATTTGAAAAGGCCGCTGGCAATATATTTCCTCACGATGATCCTTATGGTCTCATGGTATTTTAGTATGAGACC
Source organism: uncultured Chitinophagaceae bacterium (assembly GCA_964471785.1). Classification (GTDB taxonomy): domain Bacteria; phylum Bacteroidota; class Ignavibacteria; order UBA10030; family UBA8401; genus JAGVPT01. The sequence continues at coordinate 4,271 of CAYYHS010000027.1, read as the reverse complement.
GGGAGGATCGGACTGCAGCATCTCAACGTCCTTCTCGTTATCCGTCATCCAATTCTCCGTTTCTAAAGAAATTGACGAAGCAATAGAGAGAGAGATTATTTCAGTATCGGCCTTGGAGTGCAGTTAGCACTCGCACAAATGCTGTTTATGAGAGGTTTTTCTTAGATTTATCCGCTGCCGTATGTCTCCCGCTGAGTGCAGAGGATAAAGCGCCTGGCTAGAAGGAAAGCTATCCGCATTATGAAGGTGTCTTCAGAATACGGGATGTGGGCCCTGCAGGACTTGAACCTGCGACCCGCTGATTATGAGTCAGCTGCTCTAACCAACTGAGCTAAGGGCCCGAATGCTTAACGCTCGAATTTACCGAAAAATGCTCCGAATATCAAGGAAGTCTTGGGCACTCCTGAATGTTGAGCGTTGCACTGATCCCCTCGAGGACACTTCCGATCAGAGCGCTAAGTTCAGAATAGCCTTGACTTCGAGCCAATGATTGATTAATTTTAGTTAAGAAACAAATGTCTGGGGCGAAGATCTTTGCCCCTAAGGTGCTGCATTCGCGAAATTCAGACCCTATTCTTGTAGCTCACTCGATTTTGAAGGTGAAGGGAGATCTGCTCATGAGTAAGACAAAATACGTTGTGTATTTGTGTATGTCTTGCGGAAAAGAAACAAAGATGGCGATTTTGGGCTCTATGGAAGGTGAAGAAAGCAAGGTGTGGTACCGATGCACTCGCTGCCATCACAGCACGATGATAGATATGTCGAAGCGAACGGTCGAAGACAATGTCATAAAATTTAACAAGGAAGAATGTACGAGCTATTCGCCCGAAAGAAGTTATACGGTTGGCGAATTGATCTATCATTCCGATTGGGATGATATGGGCAAGGTCACGGCAAAGGAAAAAACCTCAAGCGGCGGTCGCGCAATTCTCGTCTCTTTCGAGAAGCTGGGATCCCGCCGTCTGATCGAGAACTTGCCAGCTGAATAAGTTTTGCACAATTATGTTGATTCAAAATTGAGGAGGTGATAATTTTTGGTAGGCATCGTTGTTAATGAAAATGAACCGATCGATCGCGCACTCAAGCGTTTCAAGAAAAAGTATGAACGCTCGGGCGTCCTGAAGGAATTCAAGAAGAGGACCTTCTTCACAAAGCCTTCAGTGAAAAAGCGGATGAAAAAGGTCAAGGCAATCCGCCGCTCTCAGCGGGCTGATGCGGAAGAGAAGATGTAACCACAAACCCATCACGACGAACTCGTGATGGGTTTTTACTTTCTAGTGCCTCTTCCCTTCCTCCCCTATCCTTCATCCCAAACACGATTCTCATGTACTTATCCGCACGCACTCATCAAAGCTCGAACGGGTTCGAATGCCTTTTCTTAACTTGAGGAGTTCGGGGCTGAGACTTCCTGTCTCTCGGTGCACTAATGACGGAGTCGAGGTCAAGACTTCGTCTCCCTTGAAGCTGACCAGGCTCTATCTCAGTCGGAACAAGCGGAGCTTCAACGGGAAACATTTGAGATGGCGGCTCGGAATCTTCTTCAAAGAACTTTTGAGCGTCCGGCATTTGGCGTGACTCATACCGAAATCTGATCGCCCGCGGGGCGCGCGCGATAACTTCGAAAGGCATCGCATCACGAGATTGGTCCAAGATGCCGTTTTGAACCCTGATGCTGAAATAGTCAGAGTCCGAATAGACGTTGAGGAGCGGATTCGGGGTTCGTCCCACGCGTCGGCGAGACGCGAATTCGCGCATGAGGGCATGCGTTCTTTCGTCCATCGAACGAAGTTCTTGGGCGTTCATCCCTATTCTTCGTTGAATCTCTTCGATGTTTATTCTCACATTGGCGATCGTGCAGCTGTCAGGCGTGATAACAACGAACTGTTCCATCGAAGGTACTTGTGGTGCTTCTGCGACCGTCGTCACGGGAGCGTAGGCCGGAAGTGTCGGCGGCTCCACGAATGTGTACGGTGAGTGCGACGATATGAGAAATCTCTGGAATCGTGAGCGCTGCCGTGACTCCAGGCTTGCAACGATATGCGAAATCATCGTTCTGTTGAATTTGGCCAGATCGGCATGCACTGCAAGCGATTTGTTATCCCCAAGAAACACCGACTCCTGGATTCTATCTCTCGCAGAAGAAAGAATCGAATCCACAGTTCTATGCTGCGCCGGGGTTGCCTCTATTTCTTTATAGAGCTCCTCCACGGTCACGGACTGATGCTGACGCGGCTCGTTCTCGGCAAACTCTATTCGAGCGCCATCCTTCTTATTTTCATCAACGCGGAGAGCCGTCTTAGCCTGTGCATCGATGGGAAGAGTTCCAAACAAGGCAAACTGCAGAACCTGGTCTTTGTTGAGGTTTGTGAAGAGGGGGAAAAGCTTTCCCTCCAGAATATCTTTGTGATACAGCTGATCCACATACTCTTTCTTTTCGAAGAAGTACCTCCGAAGGGACGATCGCTGCTGGAAGACCAGTATAACCAGGAGGACTGTCACAACAACCGCAAGCGACGCCGCAACCGGCAGATATTCCTTTGAAAAAGGAAATACCGATTCATGGGCGCGTTTTTGTTCCTCAAGCCTGATGGAGAGTTTCTGCCAAAACCATTCGTTCGGGCCGATGCCCGTTTTCGATTGGAGCATCTCTCGCTGTTTCTTCCAGGCCTCGACTTCCCCCTGCACGTCGGGATGCGATGCGAGGTATTCCTCGAACGACACCTTTGTCGTTTCGTCAAGTCGATTGTCGATGTAGAGAGAAAGCGTTTCCTGAAGTTCTTTTGTAGACATTGATTTCATACGTTCGCTCCTTCGTCAGAATTCATTGCGCATCCAGCATCGGGGTCAATATCTTCCGCATCATGCTACGCGCGCGAGAGAGCCGTGACTTCACAGTCCCGATTTCGCAATGCATAATTTCTGCCATTTCCTCGTACGACAAACCGTCTATGTCTTTGAGGACAATCGGAATTCTGAATTTTTCTGGAAGTTGCTGTAACCCCTTACTAACGAGCTCTTTCGCGGATGTGTCTTCTTGATGAACTCGGAGCTTCGAATGGACCTCACTGTTGGACGATTCTAACATGGCGTTCAAGGAGAGGAGTCTCTTGACCTTCCTTTTCCGCATTTCGTCCCTGCTCTTGTTTACCGTAATCCGATACAGCCACGTGTAAAATGATGATTCGAAACGAAACTTCGGCAAACCTTCGTACACTCGTATGAAGACTTCCTGCGCAATATCATCAACAACAGATGGATCGTTGAATATCGAAAAGATGAGATTCCTCACCCGTTGGGCATATCGCTCCACAAGATGGCGAAATGCTCCGTTATCTCCGCTCTGAAAAAGCGTTATAAGGATATCATCGCTTCTCAGCTCCGGAGAAATGCCGGATTCACGAGCAACTGCTTGATTAACCATCCGCTGCGGTGTGTTTTTAGTATCGCTCATTTTAGACGATATAGCCGCTCATATGTTCCAACAAATATAGAGAAGGGAGATCGGAAGGGCAAAGGGGGTACAAGAAGAGGACAACGGAGGTTCGTCTCCGTTGTCCTGGCTTGATGTGGATAAGAACTACACAGCAGGGGTTGAAGGAACTTCGGCTTTTGACTGAGCTTTCACTTCTTGCACTTCTTTTCTTATTTCCTGGGCTTTTCGCTTCAGATCATTCATCGATTTCCTGACCCTTGTGCCGGCAGATTTGTTTCCTTTGTCATAGAATTTGATGAAATCTTTCTCAAAGCTATGAACAAGGTCAACAAGTTCACTGTAACGGCTCATAATAACCTCCTCGGATAGTTGAAATTAAGCCAGACCGTGGCCTGGCGGTGTCTTACGCTAGGTTGCGTACTTGCGATTGTCTCTTACCTTGAAGTACTCTCTTTTGAGTCGATCCAAATTCTGCACTCTTTTGTCTAAAAGCCGCTTTAGTTTCCTCGGTTTGTGCTTTGCCAGTGCGTACGAAACTAGGATAGGCATTGCTACAGTCGAATCCAGGTACGCAACAACCGTGTCTGGCAATTTCTCCGGATCAATTTTTCCCCAGCTAACTGCTTCAGACGGCGTGGCTCCCGATAACCCGCCTGTGTCGGGCCGGGCATCGGTGATCTGGATGAAATAATCATGACCTTTCTCCTCAATGCCGAGGACTTCCTGGATCTGAGGTTCAGTCTGAAGGATAAAGTTCTTTGGTGATCCACCTCCAAAAACAAGCACCGCGCTCTTTCCCCCATCCCGCTTTGCTGAAAAGACAATCGACGCGGTTTCA